>CAZGMU010000604.1:0-2489 GCA_964526975.1 uncultured Planctomycetaceae bacterium | reverse complement strand
TGTGGGATGCCTTCTTCGATCCGCTGATGGGTGTGCTGGCCGATCGCACGCGCTCGCGGTGGGGACGGTTTCGGCCTTGGATTCTGTTCACCGCGTTGCCATGGGGCATCGTGATGGTGCTCGCTTATACAACCCCATCGGGTTGGAGCGGGACGAGCCTGATCGTCTACGCGTTTGCCACCAATGTGCTACTGATGACGCTCTACTCGGCCAACAACATGCCCTACGCGGCACTTGGTGGCGTGATGACCGGCGATGTGCAGGAACGGGCCAATTTGAATTCTTACCGGTTTGTTGCGGTGAACCTCGCGCAGTTGGCGGTCGGCGGGTTCACGTTGCCCCTGGTGGCGAAGTTCGCCTCGCTCTATGGTGAGGGCGAATCGGCCAGGGCCACGGGCTGGCAAATCACGATGGGAATCTGGGCAGTGGTCTGCGTCGTGTGCTTTTTGATCACGTTCGCGACGACCCGAGAACGGATCGAGCCAGCGGTCGAGCATAAGTCGACCCCCAAGCAAGACTTCGCCGACCTGTTGCGCAACAGCCCGTGGATCGTGATGTTCATCATGACGCTGGTCCACTTTTCGATTCTCTCGCTCAAGGGCGGCGCGTTTTACAACTACTACCATTACTACGCAGATAAAGCGGCGCTCTACGATTGGTTGGCAAAGCTAGGCCTGACCGCTCCCCCGTTGGCCGAAGGCGCGCCGCAACCGGGCGGCATCCTTGAGTTCCTGGGTTATACCGTTCATGCGGATCGAGCGAACCTGGCTGGTTCGAATGTGGCCGATGTGGCCAACAGCGTGATCAACATTCTTGAAAAGATCGTCTTTATCGTCGTGATCATGTGTTCGCCGATGTTGTCGAAAGCGTTCGGCAAGAAGGCGACGGCGGTGGTGGGCTTCACGCTGACGGCGATCGTGGGCGCATTGTTCTACCTGCCGGGACCGAGCGACATCGGCTTGATGGTGCTGCTGACAGTGCTGGCGGCGATCGCTTACGGACCGACGATTCCGCTCTTGTGGGCGATGTTCGCCGATGTGGCCGACTACTCGCAATGGAAAACGGGTCGGCGGGCGACGGGCATGGTGTTCGCCACGATTGGATTTGCGCTGAAGGCCGGGCTAAGCATCGGCTCGTTCTTGTTGCTGTCGCTCCTCGCAAGTTATGGGTATCAGGCAAACGCAGCACAGTCGGACCAAACCCTGCATGGTATCCGGCTGTGCTGCAGCCTGATCCCGGCGGCAATGTTTGCCGTATGTGCGATTTTGCTCGCGGCCTACAAGATCAATAAGCAGTTGACGATCCAGATCGCAGACGATCTGGCGAAGCGCCGCGCGGCGGGCGCGTAACGCACGTGGATGGAATGCAACGATGAGATTGGCAACCACTTCCGTATTGATACACGCATTGATTCTCTTGCCGCTGGCGATTCGTGCTAGTGCGGCTGACCAGCCGGCGCTTAAGGACACGTTTAAGAGCGATTTCCGTGTCGGCGCGGCGATCGGGACTGAGCAGACGATGGGCGAAGAGCTCGCTGCACTCGGCCTGGTCTCGAAGCAGTACAACACGATCACGCCTGAGAACCTGCTGAAGTGGCAGGAGGTTCATCCGCAGCCGAACGAGTTCAACTTCGGTCCGGCCGATCGGTTTGTCGACTTTGGCGTGAACAACAAGATGTTCGTGGTGGGGCACACGCTTGTGTGGCACAGCCAGACGCCGGACTGGGTGTTTGCAGATGAGGCGGGCAAGCCACTTGATCGCGAAGCGATGTTGAAGCGCATGAAGTCGCATATCCAAGCGGTCGCCGGCCGCTACAAGGGTCGAATCAACGGCTGGGACGTAGTCAACGAAGCGGTCGAAGACGATGGCAGTTTGCGAAAGAGTAAGTGGCGGGAGATCGTCGGCGATGACTTCATTGAGAAGGCGTTTCAGTACGCACACGAAGCCGACCCATCGGCCGAACTCTATTACAACGACTACAACGAATGGAAGCCGGGCAAACGCGACGGCATCAAGCGGCTCGTTCGCTCGTTGAAGGATCAGAACATTCGCATCGACGGTATCGGCCTGCAAGGGCATTGGGGACTCAACTACCCGAGCGTCGAGGAAATTGAAACGATGTTCGAGGACTACGGCAAGCTTGGCGTGAAGCTCATGATCACCGAGCTGGATGTCACCGTGCTGCCGGACGCGATGAGTTCGCAGGGGGCCGACATCAACAAGCGAGCCGCCATGCGGAAGGAACTGAATCCGTACCCCGACGCACTACCGGCCGATATGCAAAAGAAGCTGGCCGATCGATACGCGGAGATCTTCCGGCTGTTTGTGAAGCACGCCGACAAGATCGACCGCGTGACAATGTGGGGCACGCACGACGGTCATTCCTGGCGAAACGGTTGGCCGATTCGGGGGCGGAGCGACTATCCGCTGTTGTTTGATCGGCAGTTGCAGCCGAAGCCGGCGTTCGACGCGGTGATTCAAACGGCGCA
>CAZGMU010000603.1:0-2489 GCA_964526975.1 uncultured Planctomycetaceae bacterium | reverse complement strand
AGCAGTGTGGCCAGACCGACCAGGCTTCCGCCGCGCTCATTCAGGACCTCAAGCAGCGCGGCATGCTCGACGACACGCTCGTCGTCTGGGGCGGCGAGTTCGGCCGCACATCGTATTCGCAAGGCACACTCACGCCGACCGACTACGGCCGCGATCATCACCCGCGCTGCTTCACGATCTGGCTCGCTGGCGGCGGTATCAAGCCTGGCTTCACCTACGGCCGAACCGACGACTACGGCTACAACATCGCCGACGACCAAGGCAACCCGATCACCCCCAGCAAAGACGAACTAACCTCCGGCGCCATCCACGTCCACGACCTGCAAGCCACCATCCTCCGCCTCCTCGGCATCGACCACACGCAGCTATCTTACAACTACCAAGGACGGAAGTTCCGCCTGACCGACGTGCATGGGCATGTGGTCAAAGACATATTAGCTTAGGAGTGCAACGTTGCTGCCGTAAACTCGTCGAAATAGAATCCACTCCTATGGATAACGAAATGAAGTCCAGCGCCAGTCTCAATTCAAAAGAGCAACTTTGCGCGAATGTAAATGCGGGCATCACGCAGCTCGAAGCCGGTAAAGGCGTCGATGGAGATCAAGTATTTTCGGAGTTGAAGAAGCGTGCCAAGATGCTGGCCTCTATTCAAGAAATCGAATTCCGCCGCGAAAGCCTCGACTCCCCGTTAGTCCAGGAGCTCATCTCGGCCCTCAACGCCGAGCTCGAATCGATCTACCCCGAAGACGGCGCGAGTTTTTTTCGCCTTGATCCCGAGGAAGTCGCCGAGGGCCGTGGCGCGTTTCTCGTTGCGTATCTCGACGACGACCCCGTCGGCTGCGGCGCGATTCGCTTGAACGAGCCCACGCTCGCCGAGATCAAACGGATGTACGTCGACCCACGGGTGCGCGGCCGGCGTGTTGGCCGGCGGATCGTCGAAGCGTTGGAGATTCAGGCCCGACGACTCGGCGCGAAGCGCATCGTTCTGGAAACCGGCCCTCGCCAACCCGATGCCATCGCCATGTACTCTCATGCAGGTTTCCACGAAATTCCGCTCTATGGCGAATACATCGGCTCGCTCTTTAGCGTGTGCATGGCGAAGGATTTATAGGCCTCGATCGATAGCGTGCTACTTCTGCCAGCACGGCTCTGCCATCAACATCGTCTCGCCGGGTTTATTTCCCTAACCCGTACGGCCCTCCAATGCCGACTCTTCCCAGAGAGGCTGCGCTGCGCGCCGGTGTCGCCGCGCGGACTTGCATGCCCGGGGAGGGGCCTGTGCCGAAATCCTATCCAGCATTGATGGCCGCCATCATCGCCGCCGGTGGATGGTATTTCACCAAGGGGCCGGGCGCGGGGCAGCTTCCCGACGTGGTCAACAAAGTTCTGCAGTCGCAAAACGCGAGCGGCCAATATGGCCAGCAAGGCGGCTACTCGCAATTCGGCGGCGCTCAAGGCCCTGCGTACCAATCGCAATCATATCCCACGCAGTCGTATCAACCGCAAGTTCCCGCGAACTACGCTAGCTACGGCAATCAGCCCCCTGCGCCGAACTTCAACAGCGCGCCGCCGCCCACTCCGATGTTCGGCGGCCCGGCGATTCGCATCGCCTCGTTCAATATTCAAGTCTTTGGCGACGCAAAAGCCAAGAAGCCATACGTGATGGCGACGCTCGCGTCGATCATTCAGAATTTCCACGTCGTTGCCATTCAGGAAATTCGCACGCAAGACGACTACTTCATCGATAATTTCCTGCGCACGTACGTCAACCAGAACGGCCACAAGTACAACAAAGTCCTCGGTCCCCGGCTGGGCCGCACGGTCAGCAAGGAGCAATATTGCTACCTCTACGACACGGCCGCGATCGAGGTCAATCCGAATTGCATCTTCACCGTGAATGATCCAGACGACCTGCTCCATCGTGAGCCGTTCGTCGCGATGTTTCGCGTCCGAGGTCCGCCTGCACAGCAAGCGTTCACGTTCGTGCTGATCGACATGCACACCTCCCCAGACCTAGTCACAGGCCCAGATTTAAAGAACGAACTCAACGCGCTCGCGCTTGTTTATCAGTCCGTGCGCCGCGCATGCAACGGCGAAGACGACATCATCCTGCTCGGCGACCTGAATGTCGACGACAAACACCTGGGCGACCTCGGCCGTATCGACGGCATTTATCCGGTCGTGAGGAACACCTATACCAACACACGCCAAAACGAGCAGTACGACAATATCATTTTCCACGGCCGCTCGACGACCGAGTTCACCGGCCGCTGGGGCATCTTCAACTTTGCCCAGCAGTTCGGCCTCAACCCTGAACAGGCACTCGAAGTGTCCGACCATTTCCCCGTTTGGGCCGAGTTCAGCGCGTACGAAAGCACGCAGCCCGGCCGCGTCGCCTACCGCAACGGGCAATTGCAAACGTATTAGATGAGGGCGCCCGGGAATTCTGGGTGGCACGCCCTGACGCTTTGGGAAGGGCGTGGTCCGTC
>CAZGMU010000602.1:0-2490 GCA_964526975.1 uncultured Planctomycetaceae bacterium | reverse complement strand
CCGGTCGGTCAGATCGGCCTCACTATCGGTGAGATCGCCGACGATCGCGATTTCTGCGGGTCCCTCTTCGTCTTGGCGGTCGGTCATTACAAATTGATCCTGGAGTGTCCCCAAAGCCCCTGGTCTCGGCTGGCCCGGAATACCACGGTACAGACCTCCATTTTAGGGAGGTTGCCGAAAGCATACCAGTTTTTGGAAGGCGATTTGACCACGAAAATACACCACGCGGCCGAATTGTCGGCATAGTCGATACGAGCGGACCACTTTGCCAGCACTCGCCTACTGCTGAACACCCCTTCACGCCGCCATATAACCGCTTGCGGCTTAGCGCAACCGCCACCCACGTTCTTCTCCCTCAAACACCTGCTTATAATGAGAAGATAGCATCAACAGCCAGCATCAGTAGGCGATGGATGGGTATTCGTTTTAATTGCCCCAACGGACACAAGCTCAACGTCAAGGAATTCTTGGCGGGCAAGCGCGGCGTGTGCCCGCAGTGCGGCGCAAAATTCATCATTCCCATGCCTGCCGAAGCGCCCGTCACTCAAACGCCGCTCCCTGTCGGCGCCGGTTTGCCTCCAACCATCGAAATCGCGGTCGCACCAAACCAGCCCGTCACCAGCGTGGTGCCGATTCCTTCGACCGTCGCTTCCTCTGCGGATTCAGAGTTAGAGCTCGCACCGCCCGAGTTGGTCCTCTCGCCTGCGGTCGACGCGCCTGATCTGGCAATCCCCGATGCACTCCCGGTCAGCATTTTGCCAACGCAACCCGCACTTGCATCCGCGCCGCCGATCATCGATCCAGTCGACTCAACGGTCCCTCTACAGCGCGAGCGCGGCCGTCGCAACCAGGTTGTGATCAGCATTCTATTGCTGATCCTCGTGCTCGTTTTGGCGGGCGTACTCGCCTGGGTGTTGAAACGCGAGGCCAATCGAGTTCCCGTCGAAAAAGACAAAACAACTACGACCGATAAGACAAGCTGGCGCCCAAAAAACAATCTTGCAAAAAGGGCAATCTGCGCCAATTTATTACCCACCCACTGCGTCGGAGCGCGTCTCTCGTGAATCTGGAACGGCTTTGGGCTCCCTGGCGGTTGCAATATATAGCAGGCGATAAGCCACAAGACGCGCCGCCCGAGCCCGCGGCCTGGTTGCCCGATGCCGATCGCACGTGCTTTCTATGCCGTGCCGCGGCTCGCTTCGATGCCCCCTCCGATGCCGATCGCCAGTTGCTCGTTGCCGCGAGGCGCGCTTCCGCGATCGCGGTCCTTAATCGCTTTCCCTACAACAACGGCCACCTGCTGATTTCGCCGCTCCGGCATGTGGGCGACTTGAAAGATCTCACTCCGGAAGAAAACGCCGCGTGCCTGGAATTGCTCGCCCGCTTCACTGTCGTTTATCGCGAGCGGCTCCATGCCGAAGGCTTCAATATCGGCCTGAATTTAGGCCGCGTCGCGGGCGCGGGCGTCCCCGGCCATCTGCATTGGCACCTCGTTCCCCGCTGGGCCGGCGATAACAACTTCATGCCCGTGCTGGCCGGCGTGCGAGTCATCCCTCAGTCGCTAAATGAGCTTTGGGAATTGCTGCAAGGTGCCTTAGACTAACGCCACCTAAGCGTCAGCGCCCACGCCGAATCTCCCACCAACACGCGCCAGAACGCGAAAAAATAATCTGCCCACCCCATCAGCAGAACTCAAAAGCCATGACGGCTCCCGCCGATCTCATCGACAACCGCGAACGCGTACTCCTCGCGCCGTATGCCATGCATAGCGCCGAGTCGGCCGGCCGACGCCATGCCGAGTCCAGGCATTCTTATCGAGGCCCTTACCAACGCGATCGTGATCGGATCATCCACAGCGCCGCCTTCCGTCGCTTGAGTCATAAGACGCAAGTCTTCACGGGCGAAATGGGAGACTACCATCGTACGCGACTGACCCACACACTCGAAGTCTCGTCCATCGCTCGCACCATCGCGCGAGCGTTGCGGCTGAACGAAGACCTCGTCGAAGCGCTCGCGCTCGCCCACGACGTCGGCCATCCTCCCTTCGGCCATTCGGGCGAAGACGCCCTCGACGAATGCTTGCGCGATGAAGGCGGATTCAACCACAATGCACAAGCGCTACGAATCTTCGAACTACTCGAATCCGCCTACCCAGACTTTCCCGGCCTCAATTTGTCTCGCGAGGTATTGGAAGGCCAAGGCCACCGGGCTCATAAGGGCGAATGGACGGGGAACGCCGCTCACGACTCATCCAAGCAAGGTCCACTACTCGAAGTGCAAGTCGTCGATACGGCCGACAGCATCGCGTACGACACTCACGATGCCGACGACTCACTCGAACTCGGTCTGCTGACACTTGATCAATTGCTTGAGTTGCCCCTTTGGCGCGAGGCGCGAGACCGTGTCGAAAATCATGCAAAGCTCTCCGAGCGACAATTGCGCCGGGCCATCGTCCATGAAATTCTCGACTGGCAAGTCAGCGATGTCATC
>CAZGMU010000601.1:0-2494 GCA_964526975.1 uncultured Planctomycetaceae bacterium | reverse complement strand
GCAGGGCGGATCATCAAGATTCGTTCTGACCAGCCTGAAAAGCCGATCGATGTTGTTTCCGGCTTTTCGACCAAGCCGGCCGAAGCACTACTCGCTCCACCGGCCGACTTGGTCGAAAAGCCGGAAACAACATCGATCGGCTTTTCAGGCTGGTCCGAACGAATCTTGATGATCCGCCCTGCCCCGCTTTCCGCGACAAAAATTTCATACTTGCCGCTCGTGCCATCCGGCCGAATAGCCACACTCTGGGGATTTTTCAGCGATGCAACGATCTTTTTCGCGGCCACGCCGTCGGCCTCGGCTATTGCAGCGGCCGAGGCGAAAATGCAGACCAATCCAGCAGCGAGCCACGATACGAAGCGACAACCGTTGCGTGTTTCAACCATAGTGGCTAGCCGGCAATCGCGTGGGCACGCTCGTATTCGGCGATCTTGTCCTCGTGCGCGAGCGTCAGGCCGATGTCATCCAGGCCCTCGAGCAGGCACTTCTGGCGGAACGGCTCGACATCGAATTTCAGCGAAAGGCCGTGGTTGTCGGTCAGCGTGCACGTATGCAAGTTGGCAGTCAATTCGTACGGCGAGTACTTGGCTGCTCGCTGGAACAAATCCTCGACTTGCGCCTCGCTCAGAACGATTGGCAACATGCCGTTCTTGAAGCAGTTGTTGTAGAAGATGTCGGCGAAGCTCGGCGCGATGATGACGCGAAAGCCCCAGTCTTCGAGCGCCCAGGGGGCATGCTCACGGCTCGAGCCGCAGCCAAAATTGATGCGGGCCAACAATACGCTCGCGCCCTTGGCTTCCGGACGATTGAGCTCGAAATCTTCGATGATCGAGCCGTCCTCGCGACGCGCCCAGTCCCAGAAGAGGAACTCACCGAAGCCGGTTCGCTCGATCCGCTTGAGGAACTGTTTGGGGATGATTTGATCGGTGTCGACATTCGCGCGGTCCATTGCGACGACTTTGCCGGTGTGAATAGTGAAGGGTTTCATGAAGTCTCAGTCCCGAATATGAAGTGTGTAATGCATGAAGCCGTCATCGTCCTTTGCCCCAGTAAGACGGAATGAACAACCAAACGTCGGTGAGGCAAGTCCATCCTGTTGCTCCGTGACGTCGACGAAACCGTCTGTTTCCGGCACCAGTATCTGAAATTCCAATTCATCGCCAAGAGCGTTTATGATCCAGTATTCACCCACCCCGGCTCGAAAATAGCCTTCGCGAAGTATCTCTTTGTCTTTCTTGATCGACGTGGGGCTCACGATTTCGAGAACGAGATCAGGGGAACCGACGATTTCAATATTGGCGCCGGGCCGCTTGCTTTCCACTAGCTTGCAGCGCTCGGAACGTAACGACTTACCACTAACGAACATTCCGTCTGGTTCGGTGGATATACTGGCAAGCTCGTTTGAAAACAGTGCGCGATCAGCAAAGAATCGCCCCAATTTGCGATTTTCAACGAGCGTATTGAGCGCCGCCCCAACGTCCATCTTGATAAAATTGTACGTTTCGAACAGCTCCGGGCTCATGTCGATAATCAGTTCTTGCGGCGAGTAAGTGATCTGGCCGCGTTCTGGAAAACTTTCGGAGAGCGCCCACTCGCGGAAACCCGAAAGCGATCGTGCCGCAGCGGGAACCGAGAATTCTGGAAATCCGCCGCCTGGATGGATTGTTACAATCGCAGCCGGCGGCTCCTTATGCACGGAGGACGTTGCGCTCGACAAAATTGCTATATTCGGGGCGTTTGCCAGAGTGGCGTGCGGTGATTGAGTGGTATCAGTCATTGAGATGCCCAGAGCAGCATGGTTGTTAAATCGCTCTATCTCCACTCCCGCACATCCACAAAATGCCCAGCACACGCCGCCGCCGCGGCCATCGCGGGTGAGACCAGGTGGGTGCGCCCACCGCGCCCTTGTCGGCCTTCGAAGTTGCGGTTTGACGTCGACGCACAGCGCTCGCCGGGGGAGAGCTTGTCGGGGTTCATCGCCAGGCACATGCTGCAGCCCGCTTCGCGCCACTCGAAGCCAGCTTCCTTGAAAATGCGGTCGAGCCCTTCCTTTTCGGCCTGCTGCTTCACGAGTCCGCTGCCGGGAACGACCATTGCGTTGACATTCCCGGCGACCTTGTGGCCGTTAACCGTGGCGGCCGCAGCGCGAAGGTCTTCGATTCGCGCGTTGGTGCAGGAACCGATGAAGACGCGGTCGAGCTTCAACTCGTGGATCGGCTCGCCGCCTGCAAGGCCCATATATTCGAGCGCGCTGGCGGCAGCCTTTTGTTCGTTCAGGTCGGTGAAGTCGCCGGGCTTCGGGATGCGACCATTTACTGCGACGACCTGACCCGGATTGGTGCCCCACGAAACCTGCGGCGCGATATTGGCTGCGTCGAAGACAAGCGACTTGTCGTATTTCGCACCAGGATCAGTCGGCAACGTTCGCCAACGGGCGACCGCCTTGTCGAAATCGGCCCCCTGCGGCGCGTGGGGACGACCGCGAAGGTAATCA
>CAZGMU010000600.1:0-2501 GCA_964526975.1 uncultured Planctomycetaceae bacterium | reverse complement strand
GGTCATGCTTGTAGCTGAACTCGCAAGAGTTCGGATGATGGATGAAAATCGAACGGAATGAGCCAAGCAGCCTGCTCATTCCGCGAGCAGAATTTCATCTCGCCGAGCGAGATGCGTATAATATGGCCGAATTCTGGCGAATTCAGCTACAACGATCAGGCAGCCTTTCTGTTGTTCCTGTTCTTTTTTGCACCTGGTTTCTTCTTACCCGATGGCGCGATCTCCGCTCCCCAGTCGTTGCGTTTGGGGCCGGTCCATTCATCGACGTCTGCCCGTTTGGCCCAAGCTTCCCAGTTGGCGATCATCTTTTCAGCCCGTTCGGAATTCTCCTCGATCACGTTGTGACGCTCCGTGCGGTCGGCTTCCATGTCGTACAACTCCCACGGACCTTTGTACTTCATGACGAGCTTCCATTTGCCGTCACGGAGGCCGCGATTGCCTTCGTGGGCAAAGTAGATCGGCTGCTTCCGGTCGAGCGGCTGACCGGCGAAGGCGGGCACCAGACTCGTGCCTTCTTCCGGCTGAATCTTGTGGCCGTTGTACTCGGCCGGGTATTTCGCACCGGTCAATTCAACAACAGTCGGCATGATGTCGACGAGGTGCCCCGGCTGTGGCTCGAATTTGCCTTCGCGATCTTTCGCGATACCCGCGGGCCAGTGAACGATCAGCGGCGTGGAAACACCGCCTTCGTGCGTAAAGTGCTTGTAGCGCCAGAACGGCGTGTTGGCGAGCGTGGCCCAGCACTGGCCGAGGAAAACGATCGATTTCGGGCCGCCGGGCTCCTTGCCTTCGAGCCGGCCGCGAGGGCCCGATTCGGCGTTGCCGCCGTTGTCGCACATGAGCATGATCACGGTGTTATCGAGCACGCCCCGTTTCTTGAGGCCCTCGATGAGCGTGCCCACGCTTTTATCCAACCGATCGATCATCGCGGCGTCGATCGCCATGATGTTGTCGAAGCGGTCTTTGTCTTTCTCGCTGACGGTGTCCCAAGCGGGTACATCGGGGGGTAGCGGTGTTACTTCCCACTTCGGGTCGATAAGGCCCATTTCGACTTGCCGCTTATGCCGGCCTTCGCGGAGCTTGTCCCAACCAACCTTATACTTGCCACGGTAGCGGGCGATGTCTTCCTTGGGGGCTTGCAAGGGAAAATGAGTCGCGCTATGCGGCAGATAGTAAAAGAAGGGCTTATCTTCCTCGATCGCTTCGTCGATGAACTTGAGACCCCATTCGGTAATCAGATCGAGGCCATACCAATCTTTGCCGAAGATCGGATCGTCGAGCTCATGCCGCACGCCATTCAGAACGAGGCCCGGCTCGCGGCGCTGCTGCTGATTGGGGAAGTAGAGCTCGCCGATCGGAGCGCAGAGGCTGCGCATGAACCCACGTTGGTGCGGCGGCGTGCCATGCGAGAAACCTAGATGCCACTTGCCGGTCATAATCGTGAAGTAACCGGCGTCGTCAAGCACTTCAGCCATCGTAACGCAATCATCGCGTAGCCGACCTTGCGTGCCTTTCGAGCCGGGGATCACCAGGTTTTCCAGAAAGCCCATGCCGGCCTGGTGGGGATAGAGGCCGGTCAGGAGGGCAGCGCGCGACGGACTGCAACGGGCCGTGTTGTAGAACTGCTTGAAGCGAACGCCTTCGTCGGCGAGCTTGTTGATATTCGGCGTGGGGACATCGCCGCCGTAGCACTGGAGGTCGGAGAAACCCATGTCGTCGATGAGGATAACGACGACGTTCGGGCGCTTCTTACCCGATGGCGTTTTGGACTCGGCGGCAAGGGTGGAGGTATGGAGCAGGAGGGCGGCGGCGCACGCGAGCGCCGGCGCGATGCGAAGCTTGGGGGTGTTCATTTGCCTGTTTTTGCTGATGTTTGAGTAACTGCGCAGAATTCTGGGTGGGAACTTTGCGCAGTTGCATGGAACCGAATCTGACATGGCGGGAGCAACCGAAAAGCCGGCTTGGGCCGATACGTTTTCTTCCAGCGACTCGTTGCCCTGACACACATACCAGGAGTTACCCTAGCACAAGTAGTGGCCATTTCCTAGAAAAAACTTTAGGAAGAAAAGCGCGGCTGAAAGCTGGCGCTTGACAGAGGCTTCGCATGAAGGCGGGCGTAACTGGATTCGCCAGAATTCAGCTACGGCCTTTTTTGATTGCTCTCTGTAAAGCGGCGCCCATGTCGGCGGGGCCCTTTGCCACTTCGATGCCGGCGGCGTTGAAGGCGGCGATTTTTTCGGCGGCGGTGCCTTTGCCGCCGCTGATGATCGCGCCGGCGTGGCCCATCCGCTTCCCCTTCGGCGCGGTCTGCCCGGCGATGAATGCGGCCATCGGTTTGGTGACATGCTTCTTCGCAAACGCGGCTGCTTCTTCTTCGGCGGTGCCGCCGATTTCGCCCATCATGAGAATGGCTTCGGTCTTTGGATCGGCCTCGAACATGGCCAACAGGTCGATGAACGAGGTGCCGACGATGGGATCGCCACCCAGGCCGACGCAGGTGG
>CAZGMU010000599.1:0-2504 GCA_964526975.1 uncultured Planctomycetaceae bacterium | reverse complement strand
GTCGTAGTAGGCGACGTTGACGCCTGTCCGGTGAATCTGTTCGGTGATGCCCGGTCCCTGCCATTGGCCGGCGTAACCCGCGGAGCTGGAATAGTCGGCTGGGCCGACGAAGAAAATGTCGCAGCCGTCGACTTTCACCATCTCGCCGATGTTCTCTCCGCCGCGAACCGACTCGATCATCGGGATAACGAGAATGTCCTCATTGGCTTCGGCAATGTGCTGCGCGATGGACTGACCCCAAGCGGTGGCCCGCTCGGCGCCGATGCCGCGCTTGCCGGCCGGTGGGTAATTGGCAAAGGCGACGAAGTCGCGAAGCTGGTCGGCGGTTTCGACCCAAGGAACGATTACGCCGTCGGCCCCGATGTCGAGCGCACGTTTTACGAGGGCCATGTTGAGTTCGGTGACTCGAACGAGCGCGACGGTATCGCTACGGACGGTAGCGCGGATGTGCCCACAGACTTCCTGCCAGTCAAGTTGACCATGTTCGGCGTCGACCACGATCCAGTCCAAGCCGAGCGCCACGGCCATTTCGGTAATGCTCGGGCTTTCGAGCGTCACCCACATACCGAAGAGGGTGTCGCCCACTGCGAGCTTCTGTTTGAGTTTTTTTATGGCGGCAGTTTTCATTGCGGGGCTTTCAGAAACTCAATGGGCGCTGGTGTGAAGCTTTTCGTCGGATTTACTCGTGCGAAGGGCGAAGAGATCGGCGTCGCGCAGCACGAAACGTAAACGCACCGGTTTGCCAACGAGACTGGAGATAGTTTTATCGGCCTTCCAAGTGATGGCCGCATCGAGTTCGTCGCCGTAGAGTGGCGTCATGTCGGCGATTGTGTAGCCAGAAATCGGCTTGCCGTTCTCATCCTGAATTTCCACGGCGATCGAGCCGGCTGCCGAGGTGGCGTAGTTCAATACGAGCTTGTCGCCGCTGAAAATCATCGGCCGCGTGGTGAACTCGCCGCCGCCCAAGCCGGCATGCGCGGCGGCAAATCCGTGGCGGCGGATCGTAACACGCCGGAGGCGATTATCTGGCCAGCCGTAATGTTCGCTCACATACATGGAGAACTCGTCTGGACTGGTCTGGACGATTCCCCAGGCGGGCATATTGCTGCGATGGGTCCAGTTGCGCTGATCGGTGCCTGGGCGCAGCCACGACTCGGAATGGGAGCGGTCCCAGTGTTTGCCGTCGCGGCTGCTCATGAAGACAGCATCGGACACGCCAGGTTCTTTCATTTCGGCGACTTTGGATCGCTCGGGGAAGAACCGCATCGGAAAGGCCAGGAGCTGGTGAGGCGCGCCGGGGCAGGGGTAGGTCGCGTTGGTGTAGAAGTGGGCTTTGGCAGTTCCGTCGGGGTAGTGGTTCGGTTGTGGTGGTTCCCAATGTAGAAAATCGGGAGAATGGCAGTTTTGAATGCAGCGATAGCCGTTGTAGCCGCCGCCATCGAAGTAGCGCGAGTACGCCCGGTAGCATTTCGCTTCGCTATCCCAGAAAGCGAGGTTCAGGGAATCGAAAGTTCCCTTCGTCATCACGGGCTGGTCTTGGATTCTCTTCCAGTGAAGCCCATCGGCCGAGCCGAATGCGTAGAGCTTGTTGGCGATTCCTGCGAGCGCCTTGTAGCGCTCAGCTGGTTTCGCGTCGGGGTTGGTGTCGAGAAAGGGAGCGAAATTATGCGAGTCGGTTCCAGAGAAAATGATGTTGTTCTCTTTCGAGCCGTCGAACTCGTAGAGGCCGAGGTTGGGACGCGTGAAGTGGATGCCGTCGGTACTCTCGGCGTAGCACGTGAACTGTTGGTCGGAACTATCGCGGGTGGCAGCCGAGCCGCGATAGTAGAGGCGAAACTTGGAACCGTCCTGAAAAATGGTGTAATAAGCGCTGTGGTGGCCTTCCCACGGTTTTGTCGTCGTGAGCACGACTTCGCGGCGTTGCGGTGTTTGCAGCTGGAGCGAGACGTCGCGGCGCTGAGACGGATCGATCAGCCAATCATCGACAAGCATTTCGACGCGCGTGCCGATGTCAATTGGAGAACTGGCCGGTGGCTCGGCCTTGGCGGTGCGCTGGCCCAGTCCCCAAGAGCCGGCGATGATCAGCAAACAGAGTAAGTATCTGCAATTGGGTATATTCATGTGATTATCGGTCGGTAGCCCGTGGTACGGGAAGGTTCACGGTTTCTTCGGTGGCGACACGAAACGAGTACAACCGGGCGTTTCGCAGAACGAATCGCAATTGTAGTTGCTTGCCGGCGAGTTGACTCAGATTTGCATGATCTCGCCAGCGAATCCAGCCGCTATTGTTAGCCGCCAGCGTATCGGTAGAAACTACCTGACATTGTTCGGCTCCAAATCCCGATATCGGCGTTCCGCGTTCGTCGAGCATTTCCACTCGCAGCGAGCCGCTGTGGACATCGGCGTTGACGAATAGTCGATCACCGCTCAAGCGAAATGGCTTCGTCACGAGCTCGCCCTCCTGGTCGGCGGCTTCCCAGGCAGCAAAGCCATCGAGTCGCATT
>CAZGMU010000598.1:0-2509 GCA_964526975.1 uncultured Planctomycetaceae bacterium | reverse complement strand
ACTTCGTCCCACGAGAGGTTGAGCGTTTCGGTCAAAAACTGCTCGATCAGCCGGTGCCGGCGTACCACCCGCAATGCCAGGGCTTTGCCCGAGGGAGTCAGCCGCACGCCCTCGTACGGCGTATAGGTCGCCAGGTTGCTCTCATCGAGCGTCTTGAGCATGCTGGTCACGGTGCCCGGTAGCACCCCCAGCGCGTTTGCAATTTGTCCGGTTGCGACCGCCCCCTCGCCGCTCGCTTGGGCGAGCTGGTAAATGGCTTTGGCGTAGTTTTCAACCGTCAGGCTGGGCATGGCAGGCGGTAATTGTCGTTTAATCGTAGGACGGACAATCCTGTCCGTCACATTGCAGTCAAAGACGGACAGGATTGTCCGTCCTACGGGTGACAGGCAGGCTAGTCACTCGCGGCCAGATACGGGATGCTGGTTGCTCCAGCTTCATTATCCTGTATTTCCGACCTGGCTTCCAGCATGGCAGAGCAAACTCAATCTCGCACCGAGGCGTGGCGGAAGCTCTACCCATTCAGCTCCCATTGGGCCGACCTATCTGCCGGCCGGATGCACTATCTGGACGAAGGGCCCGCTTCGGCGAGTAAAAGTGACGCAGAGACGCTGCTGTTTGTCCACGGCAATCCGACCTGGTCCTTCCATTGGCGCCGCCTGATTACTGCTTTTAGCCCGGGTTATCGCTGCATCGCCCCGGATCATATCGGCTGCGGCTTGAGCGAAAAGCCGTCACGGTTTCTCAAGCTCGACGATCATATCCAGAACTTGTGCGACCTTGTCGACCAGTTGAAGCTCGACCGAATTACGCTCGTTGCGCAGGATTGGGGCGGCGCGATTGGTTTGGGAGCGATGCTTCGCTTACAAGGTCGCTTGCAACACATCGTGTTGTTTAACACGGGCGCGTTTACGCCGCGCTACATTCCGTGGCGGATTCGCGCCTGCCGCTGGCCGGTGATCGGTCGCCTGGCGGTGCAGGGGGCTAATACGTTTAGCCTCGCCGCGCTACGAATGACGCTAGCTCGCAAGCCTCACCTCGAATCGAATGTCGCGGCCGGTTATTTAGCACCGTACGACACCTGGCAACATCGACAAGGGATCTATGGCTTTGTTCGAGATATTCCCAGCCCTCACGCCGAGCATAACATCGATCGACAAGGAGAGACCAATTCAACCGCCAGAACGCTGGCCGCGATCGAACGCGATTTGCCGCAACTGGCCGACCGTCCGAGCTGCCTGGTCTGGGGAATGCGCGACTGGTGCTTTCGCCCCGATTGCCTCGACCGTTTCCTACAGGCCTGGCCAAACGCAGAAGCACATCGACTCGCCGACGTCGGCCATTGGGTCGCCGAAGACGCCCCCGACGATGCCCAATCGATCGTCGCAAATTTCCTAGCTAAAACCGCCACCGCCAATAGCGAACAGTCTGAAATCGCCAGCGAGCCGCCGGGTTTATCCCGGCCGGCATGACCCCCACGCTCCACCAGTTCCAACGATATGCCCCCGCTTCCCGCCGGCACCGCTGCCACCTTGGCTTGTATCTACGAAGCCACCGCCCGCAAACCCGGCAATGTGTACCCCGGCGCCGACTTCGACGACATCACTACTTACGCCGCATTTGTGAAAAGCGGCATCGCGATCGGCCCCATCATCGAGGGGGCAGCAAGGGCTGGTGTCGGGCAAACCATTCTTGACGCAGTTCGAGCAACTCGCGAAGCCGTCGGCACGAATACGAATCTTGGGATGCTCCTTCTCCTCGTACCCCTTGCCGCTGTGCCGCCAGGCACGAGATTAGAGGAGGGCATTCCCCAGGTACTCGCGGCACTGACGCCCGCCGATACTCGCGCGGTATACGAAGCGATTCGCCTGGCCAGCGCTGGCGGTCTTGGTGAATCGGCAGAAGCTGACGTGCATAGCGATCCGCCTCCCGAGCTAACTCTGGTCGACGCCATGCGGCTGGCCGCCGACCGCGACCTCATTGCCCGGCAGTACACGAACAACTTCCATGACGTTTTCACTGGCGTGGCGCGTATGATCGAGTTTGGCATCACGCTCCACGCCACGCTGGAAGATGCCATCATCCTCGCCTATTTGAATCAGCTTGCCACGACGCCAGACAGTTTGATCGCTCGCAAGTTGGGTATCGATGTTGCTCAGGTAGCGAGCCGTCGTGCTGCCGCCGTGTTAGCCCATGGTTCGGTGCGCAGCGATGCGTTTCAAAAAGCGCTGGCCGAGTTCGACGCCTGGCTCCGCGCCGCTGGCCACCGCCGCAACCCAGGCACCACGGCCGATCTCGTTGCCGCGGGCCTGTTTGTCCTTCTTCGTGAAGGTCGGCTAAACTGGACTCAGTGGTAGCGGTGGGGCTGCCAATTACTTGAAGCGATCAAAACCGTATAAACCGGACGTTAGCGCGTGCCGGCTGATTTAATTTAGCCGCGGAGCGCTAGCCCCCGGTTTGGAACCCGTTCCTCCGCTATTGCAATCAACATCGTGTCCGAATCCTACGAAGT
>CAZGMU010000597.1:0-2524 GCA_964526975.1 uncultured Planctomycetaceae bacterium | reverse complement strand
GCCTCGCCGACCTTGCGGGAAAGGTCGAGGCGGGGCGGCAGCTCGTCTATCACGCGGCTTGGCTTGACGCGCAGGGCCACGACGCCACCAAGGAAGTGTCGATGGTGAAGGCCTACTGCGGCGAACTGGTCAACGAAGTGATGTACGACTGCGTACAGTTTCACGGCGGGCTTGGCTTCATGCGCGAAAGCACAATCGAGCGCATGTCGCGCGACGCGCGCGTGCAGGCGATCGGCGGTGGCGCGACCGAGGTGATGCTCGAAGAAGTCGCAAAGAGGATGTAGGCGGCCGTGTTCTCGTGGCTGAAACAGAAGTCGCAAGAGCAGCGCGATACGGAAGCACTCGAGAACATGCTTGCCGAGTTTCGTCAGGAGACGAGCCACATCAACGCTGCGTGGACGCCCGAACTTCGCGCGCTTTACACCGGCAAACTTGCCAAAATCTGGCAAGGTTATCTCGGGGTGTTCGACGAGAAGTGCGAGGCGCATGGCGTCGGGACGCTTGCGCTGCTGCCTCCGGATACGCGCATCGATATTGGGAACGTATTCGCCGAGCAGATGATCGCGAAGCACAAGCTTGCCGGGAAATTGCAGACGAAGGGTGAACCGACGCCTGCGTATCTCGAAGCTATTTCTGCGATGTATGCCTACAAGCACGCCGGCTCGTTCGTGACGGCGGTGACAACCGAACGATATGGATTTGCCGAAAACTATGCCGGACAGCTCGACTCCTATCTTGCAGAAGAGGAGAGCGACGGCATAACATTTACTGAATTTCTGGAGGCGCAGAACGCGAAGAGCCGCAGATAGCGAGAAAGGCGGAGCATGTATTACAAGCGCGAGGACGCAAATTTATTCGTTAGCGATTTTGGTTCGGGCTCTAAAACAATTGTGGCTCATGGCGGCTGGGTTGGCAGCGGTGAGCTTTGGCATTCGCCTTTCGAGATTCTCAGCCGCAAATGGCGCACGGTTACCTACGACCACCGCGGAACGGGCGTCACCATGCACACCGCGCCGCGCATCACGTTCGACCACCTCGTGGATGACCTGTTCTGGCTGCTGGATGAATTGAAAGTCGAGCGTTGCGTGCTGGCGGCGGAATCCGCTGGCGCGGTTGTCGTGCTTGAAGCGGCATTGCGTGCGCCCGAACGGTTCGAAGGTCTTTGCCTCGTCAGCGGCCGATGGATGACGCCGGAGGCGGGTTCGCTCGACACGCGCATCAAAGCGAGCCGCGAGAACTATCGTCCCTTTATCGACCAGTTCATCGATGGCTGTGTGCCGGTTGGGGAAGGGGAAATCTATCGCCACTGGGGCCGGCAGATCGTGTATCGCTGCACGCCGGAAGCCGCTGCGCAGTTGATGGAATTGCTCTACGGCGTCGATGTGCAGAGCCGGGTAGGGCAGATTACGCTGCCCACGCTGCTCATTCACGGCGATCAGGATGCGATCACGCCACTCGCGTCATCGGAAAAGTTGCACAGCGAACTGAAGAGCAGCAAGCTGGAAGTGTTGGCGGGCGCTGGCCACGTTCCAACGGTGACGAAGCCGGAAAAAGTTGCATCGCTTATTGGCGGGTTCTTTGGTTAGCTAGACGCGCTTGTAGGCTATCGGCGGCGCGGCGGAAGTGATGCTGAAAGAAGTGGCGAAGAGGATGTGATGCGTTACTTTAGGTTTGCGTTATTAGGTATAAGCCTCTTTCTTGTTCTGCCGGCATTTGCACAAGACGCAAGATACATTTCTCATGGGCACCGTTACTCCCTCAAGTGCAATCAACATGGATACGAGCTCGTGTCCAAGTACCCGGTTTTCCGTTTTTCGGACAGCACAGCCCAGCCCAAAACGTTAGATGGCATCGAGAGAATATTTCTTGGCAGACAATGCGATGCGGTTCACCCGCTGTTTGGCGGCGGCACATGGTGCCAAGCAAATGGTGGATTCAGAATAGACTTTTCAAACTTTGAGTACGGCTTTCCGCGGCAGGGATTATCTTGCGATAAAGTTTCGCTCGAAGTTAGGGGCTGCGATTGTAAAGCTGACTAGCGGTGGGCAATCGTGCTGTTCCACGAAACACCTTCCATCGCTCTTCCACTTGCCTTCGCACCTCTTCCGCCGTTGCAGGCAGAACCTCGTGATGCAGCGCGATTTGCATTTTGTCATTCTTCGGCACGAACCACGCGTCCCAGCCGGGACCGCGCATGATCAGCCAGTCTTCGTGAATCACGCGGTCGTAGAAGAACTTTGAAACAAGAATGACCGTCACGCCTTCATAGAGCTGCTCGTGTCCGCGAAAATCGACGCGGATGTCGATGCTGTCGACGCCGTGAATCTCGTTCCACGGCACGATGAAGTCTTCGGTCGTCACGCGAAAAATAATGCCCTGCGGCAGCAGTTCGATCAGCGCGGCATTCTCGATTGTTCGATAGAGATCGTAGAGCGCGAAGCCGAGGAAGACGGCAGCGGCAACACCAAAGGCAAAGCGTTGCAAATCCTTTTCCACGATGAACGCGCCCGTGATGGCGGCGGCA
>CAZGMU010000596.1:0-2525 GCA_964526975.1 uncultured Planctomycetaceae bacterium | reverse complement strand
GCGGCTTAGCATTTTGCATGGGAGCTGCGATGAAGTTCCGAAAACTGGCATGGCTTGCCAAGTGCTTGTTGGCCTACGCGCTGCTCAAAGCTGGTTCGCTTTACGCCGACGGCCTCATATTCAAGTTACCGAAAGACGGCACGTGGGTTGAATTTCAAAGTGAAGGTACGGCTTCGGTTGAATTTAAGTTGCCAGATGAAGCCGCTGCAAAGTTGACTGACAAGGAACGACAACAATTGGAGTCGATGTCTGGCGAGCAGAAAATGCGAGGCACCGTGCGAGTCAGCAGCGTGGGAGAGCAAAGTCGTGCCAGCCAAGACTGTCGTTGGATTGAGCTAAGCAATTCGGTTGTCGTGAATGATGGAAGCCCCGGCAAGCGACAGGAAAGCAATCAGCACATTCTAAAGATGCTAGTTGCCGAGAAGTATCTAGCACGCGGCGAAGACCCGCTGAGCAATACGATTCTTGTGTTCTTCAACCCGAAGGAGGCGGACCTGAAAAAAATCCGACCGGAACCGGGCTTCGATCGCATTCGGTATGAAGTCGAACGCTTCCTGCCGATCTTCACACCGCCGTTACGTGCAGTGCGGAAAATGCCATCCGAAGACATCGAGACTCCAGTTGGCGTCTTTCGGAACTGCGAAGTGATCCGCGGTAAATCAAGCTTCGACCGACCGACTCGCGATGATTCTCGATGGGGTTTCGAATCAACTTGGGTGATCGCAATACATCCCGACGCTCCATTCGGAGTTGTTCGCGCCGAAAGCCAAGTTCAAGGGAAAGAGGTGACGAAGGCTGGCGACGCAATGATATCTGGAAAACAACAATTCACCATTCAGAGCACTGGAACAAACGCCGTCAGCGCGCTTGCACATGAAACTGAAGTTGAATGAGTGATCAGTGCATGGCCGTTGATTTGCTGCTGGGTGTCTCCGCAAGATTTCAAGGCTTGCTACAATCTCTATGTGATCCCCACATTGAGTAAATCGCGACGTTTGCCCCTCCTCATCACCGGTGTCGCCGGTGTGGCGGGCTACAACGCGTTTCACTACTTTCGGACACGCTACCCCGGCCAGGTCATCGCCATTCGCCAGGAAGACAACTGGCCGCTCAGCGGCGAAGGCGTCGTCGCCTGCAACGCCGAAGACCACCAGCGGCTGCGGGCCCTCTTCGACGAGTATCAGTTTCAGTCGGTCCTCAATTGTGCCGGCAACTGTGCCCTTCGCGCTTGCGAACTCGACTCGCGCCTTGCCTGGCGCACGAACGTCGAAGGCCTGATCAACCTGCTTTCGATCGTGGTCGAGCGCGACGTTCGACTGGTTCACCTCTCCGTCGACCTGGTCTACTCCGGCAAGCGAGCCGGGGCGTCCTCGCCCCCGAACGGGCTGGAGGACCAGCCGGCTCGCCTCGGCTACCTCGAAACCGACCCCGCCGACCCCGTCACCGTCTACGGCAAAACAATGGTCGCCGCCGAGCAACTGCTCGTCGACTGGATGCCCAACTCCTGTACGCTCCGCATCTCGTTGCCGATGGGCATCAGCTTCAATGGCCATGCCGGTGCGATCGATTGGATTCAGTCACGCTTCAAGAAGGGCCGACCGGCCACGCTTTACTTCGACGAAGTGCGCACGCCCGCCTACACCGATTGCCTCAACCGCTTGTTCGAGCGTGTGCTCGCCAGCGACCTCACGGGCGTCTACCACGCCGGCGGGCCCCGCGCTCTCTCGTTGTATCAGATCGCGCAAGTGATCAATCGCGTCGGCGGCTATGACCCCCAGCTGCTGATGGGTTGCCCTCGCCTCGATGCCGGTCCCGTTCCGCCGCGCGCCGGCGATGTCACAATGAATTCAAACGCACTCCTGGCCGCCGTCGGCGACACCGACATCCTCGACGCCTGGCCCCACGACCCCGCCTTCGTTCCCACACACGCCGAGTGGCACCACGACCGCGCCACCGGCCCTACCGGCTCGCCAGACCTCTTGGCACAAATCCTCTACCGCAATCCGAACCGGAAAAGCATCGCGTAGGAACAGCTTAAGAACAACTTCGGTTCCCGAATGCTTCGTGATAGACAGACTGAGAAGACATCTTATTGTCCGCAGATAAACGCAGATGGACGCAGACAATCATCACGATGGTAACATCGAGTTATAATGGCAACCGGGAAACTGTGCCGCTGTAACTTGTCGCATGAAAGCTCCAACCCGTTAAGCAACATTATCTACCCCATCTGCGTCTATCTGTGTTCATCTGCGGACAAACTTCTTCTCCGTGCTCTCCGTGGTAAATCTGGTCCCAAAAGCTGCAATGGAGCCATCTGACAACACGCGACGTCAAATGACATGAATCCGATTGCGTTGACGCTATTTTCCAGCCAAGCTAGGCTGCCAGAATGATTCAGCACTTTACTTTCTTCCTTGTCATCTGCTTCGCGACCTCGCAATCCGCGCCCGCACTCGCCAATTGGCCCGAGTTTCGTGGCCAACTCGGTAGCGGCCACGTTGCGGCCGAATCCAGCAAGTTGC
>CAZGMU010000595.1:0-2527 GCA_964526975.1 uncultured Planctomycetaceae bacterium | reverse complement strand
GAGGACGTTGCCGCCGGAGCCGGGACCGGACATTTGTCGCACCTTTCTGTTAATGACCGCCGCAAAAATCAACGTGCGCGTCGGTAATGACGACGTGAAAGCCGCCATCATGAGGGCCTCTGTCGGTTAGCCATTCGCTGAACTGGATTTCCGGACTAATGAGCCATGCGGTATGAAAATCGACAGGAGCGTCTCCGAGCGACCAGGTGTCTCGCGCCGAATTCGTCGACATGACGTAACTGCCGACCGGAGCTGGCGGCACATTGCTTTCACCGTCGATTCGGGAAGGGCAGCGCATGACCACGGGCCGCATAGATGCCAGCCGCAAGAGCAGTGCGGATGTGAGCGACGGATTTGCGGCGATCTGATCAGCAAGGTCCGACTCTTCCATAAACGGCAGAATTGCGATGGACCAGCCGCCAGCCATGTTTGGTCGAGCTTTGTCTGGCGCGTGTTTGTGAGCCTCGGTATATCCTCGCATCGCCAGTGAGAGTTGCCGAAGATTGTTTTGACAGGTTGACCGCCGGGCCGCGCCTCTAGCCCTTTGCACAGCCGGGAATAAGAGCGCGAGTAGGCCGCCGATAATGGCTAGCACGACGAATAGTTCGACGAGCGTTACCCCGAATCGATCCGCACGCATCGCGACACCGCAGGCGCGACCGGCGGTCGCGGCTTTATGGAGTAGTGGCATTGCTGAGTGCGAAGATGTGGTCGAGAAACTCATAAGCTTGTTTTCGTTCAGCATCGAGGAAATCGTGGCCATAGCCAGGATGGACGGCTTGCAGATTATCAGGCGCGCCGAGGAGTTTAAAGATCGGGCGTGCGGCGGTGAGTGTTTCGCGGACGCCGGTGATGTCGAAGTTGTCGTCGTGCAGGGGCGCGTTGACGAAGACGGCGCGGGGGGCGATTGCGGCGATGACTTCGGCGAAGTCGAAGGGGACCTGGTCGGGCGAGAGGTTGTATTTGGTTTTGATGAGGGGCATGTAGCGGGGGCTGGTCCAGCCTTTGAGGTTGCCGCCGTAGTAGCGGTGGAAGGTGGTGAAGCCGCAGGAGGTGACGGCGGCTTTGATGCGCTGGTCGAAAACGGCGGTGAAGAGGGTGTTGTGGCCGCCGAGGGAGTGGCCGATGCAGCCGATGCGGTCGGGGTCGACTTCGGGGAGCGATTGCAGGAGGTCGATCGAGCGGATGTTGTCGTAGATGGCTTTCATCGTGCCGCTGGTGTAGTCGTCACCGTCGAAGTCGTAGTTTTTGGATTCGCCGAAGGATGGGTAGTCGGGGGAGAGGGTGACGTAGCCGCGCTTGGTTAGTTCTTTGGCGTAGTGGAGGGCGGGGCGGTCGGTGAGACCGACGGGGGAGTCTTTGCCGTTCGGTGTAGTTTGGTGGAGGCAGAGGAGGGCGGGGTGTTTGTGAGTGAGAGCATTTTCCAAGGCACCCTCACCCCGGCCCTCTCCCGGCGGGAGAGGGAGGAGTAGCCAGGCGTGGGTGCGTTGTTTGGAGTCGTCGGTGTGGTAAGAGATTTTGCGGCGGAGGTAGCCGTCGTCTTGGTGCTCCTCGAGGATTCGAACATCGAGTGGGACGGGCGGCTTCGGTTGGGGCAGCGGACCCATGGCGGCTTGCATGCCGGCGAGGATTTGCTCGCGACGGCGGGCCCAGTCGGCGGGTGTGCGAATGGGAGTGCGGGCCTTGTCGGAACTCAGGTAATAGGAGAGGTCCTGGTGGTTGGCTGGTGGTGTTTGTGTGGGTGGAGTTTCGGGTTGGGCAATGCTGCTGCCGCAGAATAGCAGCAAGAGTAAGAACAGGCTGCTTGCCAAATAGGAGTAAGCTCGCAGGCGAGAGGTATTTAATGATGTCTGCGCAGCAAATGACACCACGCGGTAAGGGCGCCATGCCCACGGCTTGGCGTGGGCATGGCGAAAATGTTGGCAAAACATGGCCACTCCGAACAGTGGCCATGGCGCCCAAAGGCTCATCGGTTGCGTGGTTACCATTAGAGCGAATTTCTCACAGGGGGCTGTGTTGGTGGAAGATTCGGCCTGGCGGCCGACGCTAAACTGCGTTTGTTCTTTGATTTACCGCGAAACGCAATTTGGTAAGTTGCTCTAGAAAGAAGGTTCGAGGCGGCCGAATTCTTGCGAATTCAGCTACTCTCGAAGTTGGCGTTGTCGTGGGCGTTCGCCTGCGTTGGTTCGCTTGTTGGCGCCGCGTGATTTGGCGGCGATCTCGGGCGAGCGGGCATCGGCGAATTGATCGAGCACAGTTCGGAGTTTGGCGGCGACTTCGGCTTCCTTGCCGATAAGGTCGGGGGCGTGCTTGGGGTCTTTCTCTTCGTAGGGATCTTTTTTCAGGTCGTAGAAGCGGCCGCCGCGGTAGAGCTTGTAATCTTTCGTGGTGACGAACTCACGTGCCGGCGGCTGGCCGTGTTGGGAGTACCAGGTGTAGATCCACTCGCGCGGCTCTCCTTTTTCGCCCATGAGTTGCGGCCAGAAACTGCGGCCGTCGATCTTCAGAGAAGAGGGGATCGCGGCGC
>CAZGMU010000594.1:0-2533 GCA_964526975.1 uncultured Planctomycetaceae bacterium | reverse complement strand
CTTCGTCGTAGTAGCGAATGGCCAGCGGCGCGCCGGCGGCTGGGGCGTTGTCTGCCAGCCGTTTTTCGTCGTAGGTCAGTTTGGCGACGACGCTGATGGCTTGTTTTTGCTCGGTTGCGGTTTCGTCTTTGGAGGCGCGCTCAGACTGTTGCTGGGAGCGCACCAGATTGTGGCCGCCTGCTTCGAGCTGAATCGAAACATGCGACATCTGGCCGGCCGCTGATGCGGCGGTCAGGTCGATTTTCTCGCCGGCAAAGGCGAGAGACGAAGTGAAACAAACAAGGCCAGACAGAAGGAGAAGCTGAAGCCGCGACATTGGGTTCCATCCCGGTGTGAGCAGGCTGCCAAAAAGGCGTTTGGTTTGATTTGGAAACTCGAACAAAACCGCCTCAGAGTAAGGGGACAATCCCATTTTGCTCTGAAGACTCCGCAAAATTGGGACGGTCCCCTACGGTTTTGTGAGAGCCTCTTAGGCTAAATCGTCCAGTACGGGATCGACTTTCCATCGCAAAATGTCTGTTTCCTGGACAAACGCCGCAAAATGTAAAAATGGGAAGAATGGTGTAATCGGGCTTGCCTGCTTAAAGCGGGCCCGTTACGTCCGGTTTTACCCGGTTTTCATTGGCCTAAGATGTTATGCTTTAAAGGGATAGGATACACGGATTTGCTGCGAAGTGCTGCGGAATGCAACACAATCGGGCCAGATTCGCGAACTTTATATCGACCTATTACGACTTATCTGCGTACAACAAGACAGCTTGGAGCTGTTGGTGCGACTTGACTTACGACAGGATGCCTCTAGTGCCAGCTTGGGATTTGGCAAGGGACGGCATCGAAATTGCTCTTATTGTCAGGCGTCGGTCAGGACTGCCAAAGCTTGTAAAAGCCCGGCGAGTTTTGGCCATAGCTTTTATCCAAGAATTCGATCCTAAAGGGAGAACTAACAGAAGACTGCAGTGCTATCGGTGACGAGAGAGCCCTGTCTGTCGGTTGAGGACCTGCGAAGGTAGGTACACGACCGACTGGCACGGCGGTGGGCGATGGATTCGCAAGGAACACCACGAGAGTGCAGGATTGCAACCGTAGCAGAGAGAGTATGAGGTGGACCATGCAACGAGAATATCAAAGCCCCGAACTTCGTGAACTTCGAGATCAACAGATCCGGTTCGCGCCGCGCGCCAAGAAGCTTCAACAGGTTGAAGCTGCCGAGCGCCTGATCATCGAAATCGATTCGGAGAAGACGTATCCCTACGAGTACGTCTGCTTCCGCGTGACCGGTTATCGGCCATCGGAGCCCACCTCGAGCAAGATCTCTGGCGAGGACCTGCGCCACGACTTGCGATTGTTTGTCGAGGACCTGTCGGATTCCGCCGATATGGCGGCCGACAATATCGGCGAGCAAGTGCTCACGGTCGAGGAGCTCGCGAAGCAGTTCAATGTTTCGACCAAGACGATTTCGCGTTGGCGCGAGCTCGGGTTGGTGAGCCGTCGGCTGGTGTTCGATGGTCGGAAGCGCGTCGGGTTCTTGCGGAGCAGCGTGGATCGATTCGTGAAGACGAATCAGGAGCGCGTGGCTCGCGGAGCGCGATTCAGCCAACTGACCGACGAGCAGCGACAAGACATCATCGATCGCGCGCGGCGCCTGGCGACTGCCGGTGGCGGCCAATCGGAAGTTTCGCGTCGTCTGGCCAAGCGGGCTGGGCGCAGCGTGGAAACCATTCGCTCGACGATCCGGCAGTTCGACAAGCAGAACCCGGAGTTGGCGATCTTCCCCGATATGAACGGTCCGCTGACGGAGGCCCAAAAAACGCGGATTTACCAGGCGTTTAAGCGTGGCACGTCGGTCGACAAGCTGATGAAGCAGTTCGGTCGCACGAAGACGACGATCTACCGTGTGATCAATGAAGTGCGGGCCGCTCGCATTGCCGAGATGCCGTTCGACTTCATTCCGAACCCACGGTTCAGCCGCAAGGGCGCGGACAGCGCGATCCTGGGCCCGATGCCCGGTAGCGACGTGCCGACCAAGAAGGCCCGCCGGCCAAGCGGTCTGCCGCCGTACCTGGCGAGCTTGTACGAGATGCCGCTCCTTACACGCGAGCAGGAAGCACACTTGTTCCGCAAGTACAACTACTTGAAGTTCAAGGCCGCGAAGCTGCGTGATCAGTTGGACCTGGCTCAACCCAAGTCGAGCTTGATGGACGAGATCGAGGATCTGCAACAGCAAGCCGTGGCGCTGAAGAACGAAATCGCGCGAGCCAATTTGCGGCTCGTGGTTTCGATCGCCAAGCGACACGTGACGCCGGATCAGAATTTCTTCGAGCTTGTGAGCGACGGTAACATGTCGCTCTTGCGAGCGATCGAGAAGTTCGACTTCTCGCGTGGCAATAAGTTCAGCACGTACGCGAGCTGGGCGATCATGAAGAATTTCGCACGGACGATTCCGGGCGAGTTCAAGCATCGCGACCGCTACCGCACGAGCCAGGACGAGCTATTTGCCGCGACGCCCGAATATCGGGCCGACCACGTGCATGAA
>CAZGMU010000593.1:0-2534 GCA_964526975.1 uncultured Planctomycetaceae bacterium | reverse complement strand
CATAAAGCCTCGAAGCGCCATTGCGAGTATGCGTAGCGTACAGCGCAATAACACCGGTGAGCTGCTCGCTTTCGCCGGGCGCCACGAAGGTATCTGATTCAAGCCCAAATGGCGACGGTACCGGTGGTCTGATGTTCACCCGTGAATGTTAAGTTCCGGAAAAGGGATGCGGAGGTGCTTAGCTCACTCCCGCCTAAACATCGCTCAAATGTTTTGCCAGGGCTGTGGCGGTCTGGCAGCATTGTCGTGATCAACAAGACCACGCGAGCGAAGCTCACTGCGCTAAGATTTGCAGATGCAGCTGCGATTCGTTGATCTTGATCGATATTTGGTCCCGGTGAAGACCGAGCCTAGCTTCGCGGACGACAGCTCCTACTGGGGCAAGAAGTATGGCGGTTGGGTGCGATGGCCCCAGCTTCTGGCCCACCGGCGCGTCGTCATCCTGGCCGGTGCTGGCAGCGGCAAGACCGAGGAGTTCAAACACCAGACCAAAGTGCAACGTAATTTGGGTCGTGCCGCCTTCTTCGTCCGCCTGGAGGAATTGGCCGATACTCGATTTGCCGACGCAATCGATCACCAGCTGTCATCGGATTTCTCCCAGTGGCTTGAAGGAACCGAGCCAGGCTGGTTTTTCCTCGATGCGGTCGACGAACTTAAGCTGCGCGGCAAGAGACTCGATTCGGCACTTCGAACAATTGCCAAGTCCCTCAACCAATCGCTTGACCGTGCGCACATCATCATATCGAGTCGACCCACGGATTGGGACTGGCGCACATATCCCTCGTCGATGGTGGATCGGCTTCGGCCGCTCGAGCCACAACCAAGTCACATTTCAATCGATCGCGACGCCGCCTTGGTGGGGCCACTCATCGAGCGGCGGACAAGACAGTCAGAACCCAAGACGGTGGAAAGCGATCCGTTCGAGCTCCGATCATTTCGCTTGGCGGCGCTCGATGAGGAACAAGTCGCGCAAATTGTAAAGGCGAACGGCGTGGCGCTCGCCAAACCTTTCCTGGACGCAATTATGGCGAGCAACCTTGAATCACTCGCGCAGACGCCGCTCGATGTGGAGGTGCTGATCGGCTACTGGAAGTCGCATAACAAACTCGATCGCCTTGCCAAGATGGTCGAACATGTTGTCAACCAGAAGCTCGTCGAGCGGGAGCCGAACAGGCCCGACGGCAACCTGCTCAGCCGAGAAGAGGCGAGAAACGGTGCGGAGCGAATTGCAGCCGCGCTCACGTTCGGCAAGGTACTTTCCATTTGTTTTGCTCTGGACGACGCCCACCCAACAATCGAAGAAGGCTTGCCAGAAATTGCCGACATTTTGCCCGATTGGACAGAGGCGAAGAGGGCCGCTCTGCTCCGTAGGGGCGTGTTCGCGCCTGCCACCTTCGGACGGGTTCGGTTCCACCACCGGCAGACGCAGGACTTTCTTACCGCGTGTTGGCTCGATCGCCTCATGCGCGACGGTCACGGCAGCGGAGTCGTAATGCGTCTCGGTTTTCAGGAGATCTATGGCGAGAAGATCGCTGTGCGCACTCTTGTACCTGCGCTGTCCTGGCTAGCGCTGCGCCAACCGGACGTGCGTGACGCCTTGCTCGAACGCCAGCCGTTGGCGCTTGTGCAGGGCGGGGATCCGTCCTCTTTGACAATCGACGACAAGAGAAAGGTTCTTCGACGTTACGCCGCCCTACACCGAGCTAATAAAGTATCGAACGACATGATCTGGGCCCGCCAACTCGCATTGTTCGCGGATGCTGGACTGGCCGATGTGATTAGAGACGTCTGGGCAGACGGAGCTTCGGACGATGTTCGCTTCCAGTTAATGAGGATTGTCGGCGAGGCAAAGATTACTTCATGTGCCGACCTCTGCGCCGATGTCGCCTTCGATGCTTCAGCTGACGACTACCATCGGATAGTTGCGGTTCAAGCTTTGGCGAGATGCCAAGACACCTCGAACCTGACCCAATTGGCCGAGAAATTACTCAAAGAATGCGAGGTTATGTCGGAGCAGACTTGCTGTGGCTTTGTCCTCGAATTGTTTCCACGCTACCTCGATGCAAAGCAGCTCGCTTCGATCATTGATCGCACGCCACGATCGCAAAAGCGCCGCACCGACGGATTCGCGAACAAGCTCGACGAGTGCCTCGCTGTATGCCGGGGCGCACATGAAAGGCAAGCGCTGCTCGAACAGCTTGTCCGACTATGCCGGCAGAAACCACTGTCCCAAGATTACGAGCGGGTGTCCGCGAAACACAAGAATATTGCTGAACACCTCGGACCTCTCGTTAGAGATGCTCTCAATCGGTTGGCGCCGGGAGAACGCCCGTCCGTTGTTCTCGTGCGCGCGATCAGCGTCTTGCAGTGGGTCGACGATTTGAAGGGACGGCACGAGGAGGAAAGTCTAGCGAAGTTCGTTCGACGCAATATCCGTGTGAATCGCGCGCTCTACTGGCATTCGGTGATCGAGGATCGTGTCCACAAGCCGGATCGAGCCAGAGACCACTGGCAGCTACTTCCGTGGCGATCGA
>CAZGMU010000592.1:0-2535 GCA_964526975.1 uncultured Planctomycetaceae bacterium | reverse complement strand
CGTTGCGGAAGCCGGAGAAATCGAACCTGCTCATCAGGTTCTCGACATTGAACGTGGCAAGGCGCAGCGACATGGGCAGAACGTTTGCCCGCGCGCCGGACGAATTACAAGGGCGGCGGGCTCTCACGAAAGAACCGTGCGACGGCCATGACGTTTGGCCTGCGCCGCCTTATATTGTCGGCATGGAACCACACCTCGCCCCCAACGCCCGGCGCCATGTCTTTCCGCTCCCGGGATTTGCGGCCGCGATCTGCACGCTGCTGTTCGCGACATTCTCCGGGCCTGTCCCGGCTGCGGCCGACAATTACGTCGTCATTCCGAGCCCCGTGATCCGAGGAACGGTCCCGCCCTACGGACCAGGCTTCGACACCGGCGTGGTGATCCGCCGGCAGGACGGCTGCCGCACCGTGGTCAACTGCGCCCCCGGCGACTACCGCAATCGTCCGGCACACCGACGCTACTACAACCAGTATTTTGACGTCCCCACCCCGCGCTATTCGGGCCAGCGGCGGATCGGAGGCAATGCGGCGATCGGGGGATCGGACCGCCTCGGAGGCGCCGCGAACCATATCGACTGGTGTGCGGCACACTACCGCAGCTACCGCGCCGCGGACGACACGTTCCAGCCTTTCGCCGGGCAGCGCAGGCCCTGCGTGTCGCCATACTGAGCGGGCGGAACCGGTAAAGTTAATCCGGCGTTAATCAGCCGGGCATAGCTTCCCCGCAAAAGCGATGAGACCCGCATCTGTCGTGAAAAGCAGGTGAATTTGACCATGTCCGAACCCGCACGGGCCGAAAGCCGCCAGGAGCACCGCAAGCGCGTGCTGAAAGGCGCATCCATCCTGCTCGGCATCAAGAATTCGGAAATCGCCTGCACGATCCGCAACATGAACAAGGGCGGTGCGGAACTGAAAGTGCCGGCGGAAGTCGCCGTGCCGAGCGAATTCCTGCTCTATGTCCCGGTAGACGGCATTGGCTACAGGTCGACCATCGCCTGGCGCGCCGGCGACCGGCTCGGCGTCAGGTTCCACGGCACCGAGCCCAAGCCCCACTGGCACTACGGCTGAGGCGAGCCGGCGTCGGGCAGCCGCACGTAGCTCAGGGAGACGGGCAGCTCTCTCGGCCGTTCAAGGCTCGCGGAAAACCACGCCGATATCAGTCATCGTGCGCCAGCGCGCGATCGCCGGCCGCCACTCGAGATCGCCGCTGAACTTCACCATGAACTCGCTCGGAATGGCGAATGTCTCGCAGAAGCACAGGCGTGCGCCCTTCTCCGAGAGGTTGCGGGCCACGCCCTCGAAAGTGCTCGTGCCGCCGTTGAAGCTGATGGTCACGCCTTTCAGCGCCTTGCGTCTCCCGGCGAAGCGCCGTTCCGCAGGCAGGGGTTGCTTGGCTGCGTTCTGAGTTGCGACAGGTGTCATGGTCGGTTCCTCCTTCCTGGCAGAGACGGAGCAAGGCGCATGCCAGCCGCGCGTGCCGGAACGGGACAGATTGGTCTGCTATTACCAAATCGCGGACGTCAGAATCGCTCGACAATACAAAGCAGTATGAGCCGAATATTGAAAGTCGACTGAACAAACCGGCGCCAAATCGGCACTTGAACTAACAGCACGCCCATCCGCCAATTGGCGTAGTTGATTCCTTTGATTGCTTATTAAATACTTAAACCGGATAACATTGCGTCATCTTGATATATGCGGAATCCGCAATTTTTCGACGCGTCGATGAGCGCATCTGAAATCATGCTCAAAGCTCGACAGAACTTTGTTCAATTCTATAGGGAGTGGGAAAGATGATCAGAGAGGCAATACTTGGCGCAGCGCTTGTAGCCGCGGGAACGACCCCTGGAATGGCAGAGATCGTATTTGTCGGAAAGATTAAGTTTACGGGACAACCTGGACCAACCGTATCGAGATGCCAACGAAACCGAGTTAATGAATACGCTAATTCCACTTTCCATCCGGCAGTCGTGGGAGGCAACGACAATTTCGCAGGCCTGTCCTGGGTCTATCCGAACTATGCGATAGGCCATTCTAAGTCTGGAAACTTCACTTCAACGTTCCAAGTCGTCAACACAGGCGGCGTCGGCTGGGGCGACACCTACTTCAGACCTACCGCCCAACGCGCGGAAATCAGAATCATCGGCTCAGTTCCGGCGGTGGCCAACATCACGGGCGCAACACAAACCTTGACGATCACGGGCCAGATCAAGCGGTTCTTGAACGACGCAGGCAGTGGCGGCTTTCCCTGCATTCTCAACTTCACCGGAACTTATGTGAAAGACAGCTACGAAATCGGCGGGTAGCAACCTACATCCTAGAACTCCGCATAACGCTGGACGCCACTATGGCGTCCAGTGATATAGTTGACGTATTCGACGCCCTTTCTTGGCGGGTCGGCTGTGCGCGTGCGGCCGGAGCCACGGATGCGCTCGCTCAAACCGCTTGGTCGCTTCAGTTCTTGGTCTTGTCGACCAACTGGTTCTTGGCGATCCAGGGCATCATCGCGCGCAGCTTGGCGCCGACTTCCTCGATC
>CAZGMU010000591.1:0-2536 GCA_964526975.1 uncultured Planctomycetaceae bacterium | reverse complement strand
CATGCAGCTGACGTGGCTAACTGGGGCCCCAAGCCGGCCGGTCTCGGTTCACCGGTGTGCCTGCGGGCGGCGCGGCCTCGGTTCACCCGCCACGCAGCTGATGCGAGCCGTTGGGCTGCTGCCTCAAATGTTGCTTTTCTGTGCCGACCTGCTAGAATTGTCTAGAATATTGGTTCTAGAGTTGGGAGGTTTCTGTGGCGCAAGAGCATCTGGGTTTCAGGATCGAACGTCTGCCAAAGGACTTGCAGGACAAGTTCCGTGATCTGTATAACAACCCCCAGCTTGGTAACCGGGATTACCTTGCAGCCAATGAGATCCATCAAGGTGACGCAAGGATTCTACTTCCTCGCATTGAGCCCAACAGTATTGCACTAAGTGTCTGGTCACCGCCTTACTATGTTGGAAAGGAATATGAGGCGTATTTGTCGTTTGAAGGTTGGCAAGATCTCTTGCGCGAGGTGATATCGCTTCACTTCCCTGTAATAAAGCCTGGCGGCTTTCTAGTTGTCAATATCGCAGATATTCTGGTGTTTAGGGATGCCTCTATGCCTAGAATTCAGGCCGATGTTGTGCATCGAAAGCGCTCCTCTGTCACGAAAAACGATGTCTTGCAAGCACAAAGCGAGCATCCGGACCTAAGCCGATACCAGTTGGCGGCGCTTCTTGGATGTAGCGAGCAGACAATAGATCGGAGACTAAACGGGAACAATATACGGGGAGGAAAGAGCGAGGCACAAACGCGAGTCAAGATCGTAGGTGGCCTTGTTGAGCAGTGGGCATTAGAAGCTGGCTTCTATCCGTATGATCGCCGCGTGTGGGTAAAAGATGCGGCATGGGAGAATTCGCGTTGGGCTTCACTGTCGTACCGCGCCGTCGATGAATTCGAGTATCTGTACTTTTTTTGGAAGCCCGGCATCACCAAGTACGATCGCAATAGACTGAGCAGAGATGACTGGAAGAACTGGGGATCTCGTGGTGTCTGGAGTTTCCCATCAGTTCGGGTGAACGATGATCATGAGGCGAAATTCCCTCTGGAATTGCCGATGAGAGTTATTCGGTTACTAACCGATCCGGACGAGATCGTTCTCGATTGTTTTATGGGCTCCGGAACTACGGCTGTAGCTGCAATGAAAGAGAAGCGGCAGTTCGTAGGAATCGAGCTGGAAAAGAAATACGTCAAGCTGTCCCGTCGCCGCATAGCACTAGAAGCGAGCCGCTAAGATGTTGCTTGATCCCAATAGCCTTCGTGACGATACTGGCAAACTCGAGGAAATCGAAAAGGCTACTCTGCGCCTTGTTGTGCAGGCACTGCTCGAGTACAGAAGCGAGGCGCAGGTCATTTTCCACCAGGAGAAGGATAGCGTAGCTGATATTGGCGAAGATATCACCAGAGAAGCGTTGGATAGGCTCGGAATGTCGAGAGTCGATCAACGGCTCTTTGGCAAGGTGGATTACAAGCGGGCCCGGTACATCTTCCATCCCGAATATGCACTCAAGCAGGCCCTCTTTGTTGACTCGAAGGCAGAAAAGGACAGCCATGGAGTGGCACGCATTCAAATCACGCAGACATCCATGTGTGTGAGGCAAATACGCGCTGGCGCTCAAATCGAAATATGGGGTCAACTCCCGCAAGTCTATACAGTTCGAGATGACCATTTTCTTACAACAACGGTGTTTGTGAAGTACCACTATCACGAGGATGAAGTCGAGGACAAGCTCGAAAACGTTCTTGAGTCAATCACCGTTTTTGCGCTGCCAAGCGGGATGCTTCAAGATATATACAATCCCACTTTTGAAGACACAATCTGGGTTGCAGGCCCGAATGCACCGACTCTAGGCGAGGAATTCCGTACACGATTGAGTTTTTCGCGACTGCGAAGCAAGGCAGACTGGCGCGTTCAAAGAATACCAATGCCACCCTCTGACTTTGCTTGGTCTGGGTAGTTGATCAAGAGTCCCAACACAACTTGTCGTTATTTCGATGGGGATTGGGCGGCATGCGGCAGCCCAACGAACGCATGCAGCTGACGTGGCTAATCGGGGCCCCAATCCGAGCGGCCTCGGTTCACCGGCGCGCCTGCGGGCAGGGCGGTCTCGGTTCACCCGCCACGCAGCTGATGCGAGCCGTTAGGCCTCAGCTTCCGGGCCGGGTAGACTTGGCGTTTGCGCTGTCGGGCCGAGACAGGTCGAGCGCCTGGGCCTTGTTTGGCCGGTCGGGGTGCGACGCCGGCGAGCAGTCGGGCCGAGTCTTTGCGCGCACCGAAGAATGTGCCCGGTTTGGCGTAGGTCATAAGAGAAGGCGCTTTGTCGAAGGCGGGCCGGGAAACTGAGCGGTTATGGCGCGCCGCCGAGCGCCAAGCGAGGCCTAACAATGGCATGCAGCTGACGTGGCTAATCGGGGCCCAAATCCGGCTTGGCGGGCTCGCGGAAGCGCCTTCGGCAAACCAGGGCTGGCTCGCCCCGCCACGCAGCTGATGCCCACCGTTAGCCACTCCCTCGACCAGTGCGACCCTACCGAGATCAGTCGGGACGTCGC
>CAZGMU010000590.1:1773-2547 GCA_964526975.1 uncultured Planctomycetaceae bacterium | reverse complement strand
TTGGGGCCGCAATCGGCGAAGCACGCTAATCTTTGGTTTAGAGTATGGATGACCAAGCAGCCGCAAAGAGCCAATCGTCAGCACTAGATGCCGTGTGGAACGTGCCGAATATCCTGACGATCTCGCGACTCGTCCTGTCGGTCATCTGTTTTGTCACGCTCACGTTTGATTGGTATCTGACGTCGCTGGTGTTGTTCGTCATCGCGGCGGGCACGGATTGGGTCGATGGCTTCTACGCCCGCCGATATGGTCAGGTCACGCAGCTGGGCCGCATTCTTGATCCGTTTGCAGATAAGATCATTATCTGCGGGACGTTCATCTTTCTCGCTGCGATCCCGTCGGTGGTCGGCGAGCGCGGACTCAATTCGTCGGCGTCTGAGATCTGGGCCTGGATGGCTGTGATCGTTGTCGCTCGCGAGATTCTCGTCACGGCTCTGCGCAGCTTTTTTGAAGAGCACGGATCGGACTTTTCGGCGAAGTGGTCAGGCAAGTGGAAGATGGTTTTTCAATGTGCTGCAGTCGCAATGAGCTTGTGGCGACTCTGGTACTATCACTTCGATTCTCGAGCTACCGTCTGGGACGTTGCGCCGCCGGCTTCCATCACCTGGACGTTGCGCCTACTCGTGTGGCTAGCCGTCGGCATGACGGTCTACTCCGGCTGGGTGTATGTGCGGCGAGCGATTGATCTGTTGAAAAAATAAGCGATAGGGCAACGCAGGCCAAATTGAATTATGCCGTCCGAGGTCAGTGACCCATCTCTTGAGCTTTTCAAAG
>CAZGMU010000590.1:1516-1763 GCA_964526975.1 uncultured Planctomycetaceae bacterium | reverse complement strand
TACGAGTCGCGGCGACCGGTGCCATGGGGGCCGATCGGATGTCTGCTCGCGCTACTGTCGCTTCTGGCTGTCATTGCACAGTTTGTGGCCGGTGGTAGCGGCGACGGGGACGCGGCGAATGCAATGTCTGCGTCAGACTTGTTGCTCTCACTCGGCGCACAGCTCTCAATCGTGCTTGGATTTGCGTTTGTCGTTGCCTTCTTCTGCAAGGCCAATGCACGCGACTTGGGGCTGTCTTCTAGTAGTC
>CAZGMU010000590.1:640-1506 GCA_964526975.1 uncultured Planctomycetaceae bacterium | reverse complement strand
AAAGAGTGCGCGATATATCGATCGGTGCGGCAGCATGTTTAGCGGCGTTGGCGCCTGTTCACATAACGCAGATCCTGATGATGTTTGTGTTTTTTCCCGATCTGATGACATCGCGACAACCGGTCATAAGAACGGTGCTCGAAACACCCGACCCGATGATGATGATCGTCGCCGGCGTGGCGACGGTTGTGGTTGCGCCTGTATGCGAAGAGATTGCTTTTCGGTTGCTGTTCCAAGGTTGGTTGGAGCGTTGGGAAGACGAACGCCTTGGCTGGCGCGCTCCAGCAATTGACATCCACGCTGCGGATGGTGAGACGCAGAACGCTGGTAATGCTGTTACCGAGCTGGTCGGCGATCAGCCTAGCGCGGCCACTGTTCTCCCCAGTGGGGTACCAATGCCCACGCCGCTGCCGCCTCGTAAAGGAGTTTTTGGGCTTTCCTACGGTTGGTTTCCGATCGTCGTGAGCGCGGCCGTTTTTGGCTTCGTTCACTACGGGTACGGTCCGGAGCCAGTGCCGATTTTTTTGTTAGGGCTTGTGCTCGGCTATCTCTATCAGCGTACGCATCGAATCTTGCCGAGCATTGTGGCTCACTCGCTGTTCAACCTTTTTACGATGTTCATCTTGTGGCGAATGATGTATTCCCGCGGCTGATTCGCTGCAGCCGTCTTTTGGGGCAGTCCATGCTAGACTTGGAGTCGACTGCGAAAGGAGTTGTTCTGCCAGTGCGAGCTCACGCCGGCTCGCGGCGCAATGCGATACTCGGCGTCCGCGCTGGTGCGCTGCGCGTTGCTGTGACCGCGGCACCCGAAAAGGGCAAGGCGAATCAGGCCATCATTGCTTTATTGAGCAAGACGCTCGGGCTTA
>CAZGMU010000590.1:0-630 GCA_964526975.1 uncultured Planctomycetaceae bacterium | reverse complement strand
CGTGGTGTCGAACTCGACTTGTTGCGACAACAGCTCGCAGAGGTTTGTGAGCGCGCCGATTTGTGAGCCGCGTTTCGTCGCGGCGATTACTAGTTGTCGTCGTCCGGCTCGGCGAATGCTCGGGCTTCTACGCCGCTGTCCGACCAGGTGTGACGGAAGACGGCGTTGCGGCGGATGTCGCCCTGGAAACCTTCTTCTAGTCGTGGGTCGCTGAAGCCCCACTTAGCTTTGAGGTCGATCAGTTCCTGCGTCTTCTCAGTCGAGAGATACTGGATCGGTCCAAGCTGCTTGGCGAGGATCAGGATGCGGCAGTAGGCGTCGAGCACTTCACTCCACCAATAAGCCCGCTGAACGTCTTCGCCGTAGCTGACGGTGCCGTGATTGGCGAGGATGATCACGTTCGACTTCTTCACGAACGGCAGGATCGTTTCGGCAAACTTCTTGCCGCCTGGAGTTTCGTAGGGCGCGATCGGCACTTCGCCGAGGAAGACTTCGACTTCAGGAAGAATCGCTTGCGGGATCGGCTCACGAGCAATCGCGAACGCGGTCGCGTGCGGCGGATGGCAGTGCACGACGCTCTTCACTTCCGGCCGAGCCTTCATGATCTCGAGATGCAGCATCACTTCGCTG
>CAZGMU010000589.1:0-2547 GCA_964526975.1 uncultured Planctomycetaceae bacterium | reverse complement strand
CCGGTGCCGCCGCAGCGGAAGGGCTTCAGGTCGCGTTCGATGCCGGGGGCGATGTAGAGGACGCCGGTGCCTTGCGGGCCGAGCAGGCCTTTGTGGCCCGGGGCGGCGAGCAAGTCGCAGTCGAGTGTGCGAAGCGTGATCGGCACGTGGCCGAGTGATTGGGCGGCGTCGACCAGGTAAAACGCATCGGTCTCGCGGACCTTGCGGCCGATTTCTTCGATGGGCTGAATCGCGCCAGTGACATTCGAGGCGTGGTTAATCACGACGAGGCGCGTGTCGGGGCGGATGGCGGCTCGCACGTCGTCGGGCGAAATGAAGCCCTGGCCGTCGCAAGGAATGTATGTCACCGCGCAATCGGCGTTGTCGGCCAGGTCGCCGACCGGGCGGAGGACCGAGTTGTGGTCGCAAACGGTAGTGACGATGTGGTCGCCCGATCGGACGATGCCACGGATCGCCATGTTCAGAACGTCGGTGCAATTGAAACCGAAGGCGACGTGCGAGCCCGCTGGCGCTTCGATCAGCTCGGCGACGCCGCGACGGGCCCGCTCGATGATGCGGTTCGACTCCATGGCTTGGCCATAGCTGCTACGGCCGTTGGGAGCGCCGATTTCACGCATGAAGTGATCGGATGCTTCGTAGACGGCCTCGGGCTTGGGCCAGGAGGTGGCGGCGTTGTCTAAATAGATGCGGGGTGTGGCGTTCATCGATTCATTATAGGGATTGGTGGGTGGCGCTAACATGGTGTGGGGCAAGGTGCTCGGCGGGAGTGACGAAGAGGCACAGCGGCGAGAAAGCTGGCGTAGTATTCATGCGTATAGGTTAGCAAGTTGGTGGGGAAATGCAATCTGCCAGAAATGGCCACTTTGGTTTTTGGGCTGGGTGGTGATAGTGGTAAGAAGAAAAGTCTCACGCAAAGGCGCGGAGACGCAGAGAGGGAATGCCGATTTGAGAACGCTGCATCTGGATTGATCTTTGCAGGAAAAGAAATTGGGAGAAGTAGCCACGAAAAACGTGAAGAGGCACAAAAACTTTTTGTGGGTTTTTGTGTTTTTTTTGGCTGTTGGATTGATAAGCAGGGGCGGTTCGCAGAGATCTGTAGCTGTAAAGAAACAGTGCCCAGCGAATTACGGTATATCAGCCACACGGCTTTCTAATGCCACCTCATTCGTATCATCAGGAAGTTCGATGTCGGCTTCCACGATCCAGCAGTCTTTCAAAGTTTTCAGTTGTCGGGCGGGTGAGAGAGCACGAAAACGCGTCACTCCGGGGCCGCCGACGGGCAATAATCTGCCTGGATGTGCGAAAGATTGTGGACTACCCCAAATACAAAACGATGACCAGCGAATTGGGATGACTACCGTGCGCGGGGCATCCGTAGACGTGTAGACTACGGGGACTACGCGATTCCACATACTCTGCCCTTCTGCTGACTGAAACCATTCTGGGCTTGGATGCCATGCATCCCATCCAGATTCCGTTGTGTAACCCGCAGAATGGAGCTTGGACGACAAGTCCACTAGAGTGCGCAAATGTAATGCGGTTTCGCTTAGCATTCGGGCGTGCGCATTCAGCGATCGACGTCGATGAAAAGGACGCAACCAAATTGTCCATGGCACTAAGCCGACGGCGAGCGCAGCGACCATGCCCCACAACAGGTATGTGCCGATGCTCGCATTGGTGCTACTGCCAAACGTTGCTTGATACGCAAATGCCACGGTTGCCAGAATGATGCTTACAATGACGAGAAAACGCCAACCACAAGAAGCGAACGCAGACCAAGCCCTCATCTGCCAGGCTGTTTGGAACATGGTACCGTAGACCGAAAAAACGTCGTCAAAGCCGGAATCGCAGACGATCCAAATGAAGCAGACGAGGATGACCGCAACCGTGATAAGGAGCATAAGGCCCTCCGACGACCAAGCGCCCAAGCCGAGGTGATGAGTTCGATGAGCAGACCATCGGCCAGTGTACCGCCTGTTGGATGAAATTGCGATAAATTCTCGAGGCGGTAGGCTGGATGGCCGTGCTTGATTCTTGGAGAATTGGAATGGAGTGGAAATCGTGGTTGGTGCTTGAGTTGTGGCGTTCGGCAACTTTGCTTGGCGACTGTTATGTTCATTTCATCGCGAACTCCTGAAGGGCAGCCGAATTGTTGCCCGGTGTGTCGGCATGAGGTCAAGATGGAGCCGTCGCAGCCGTTTGGCGATGCGCCTTGTCCGCATTGTGGTTGTTTGCTTTTGTTTGAGCCGCGTGAAGGTGGTTTTTGCGTGTCCGCGGCGGATGCGACTGAAGGGACTCGGCGAGTGCTGACGCCTTTGCAAATGCTACGGTTGGCAATGCGAGGGACAGGTAGTGAGCCTGAAGAAGACTGCTAACAAGTTAGCAGCGAGACCGAGGCGCGAGTTTGTTGGCATCGTTATGTTTTAAGGCGGTCAGCAGCAGTCAGTAGGCATTTGTGTAACGCTTTCAGCGTAAGCGATTTGGTGGGGATCTGGTCCCAGGGTTGTTCGCTGAGGCGAACAACCCTGGGCTGAGGGATGGAACCGC
>CAZGMU010000588.1:0-2554 GCA_964526975.1 uncultured Planctomycetaceae bacterium | reverse complement strand
TCGGTGCTATCCGCTATATTTGGCTGCTCAAGACAGGCTCATGCAGAGGCGCAGAAGTCACAGAGATAAAAGACCTGCTAGTTGGCAACTCTGCGACCTCGGCCCCTCTGATGGTACTTTCATTAAATAACAATTGAGTTCGATTGAGGAGAATAAGACTGTGGGTGATGCGATAACGATGCAGAATGGCCAATTGTCGGTTCCTGATCGGCCGATTGTTCCTTTCATCGAGGGAGACGGCACGGGGCCGAATATTTGGCGGGCCAGCAAGAAGGTGTTGGATGCCGCTGTGAAGAAGGCCTACGGCGGCAAGCGCGAAATCGCCTGGAAGGAAGTGCTGGCCGGGCAGGCTTCGTTCGACAAAACGGGCAACTGGCTGCCAGATGAAACGCTGGATGCGTTCCGCGAGTATCGCGTCGGCATCAAAGGTCCGCTAACAACGCCGGTTGGCGGCGGCATTCGTTCGCTCAATGTAGCACTGCGACAGATTCTGGATTTGTTCGTGTGCCTGCGGCCGGTGCGGTACTTTCAAGGAGTGCCAACGCCGGTGAAGCAACCGGAGCTCGTCGACATGGTGATCTTCCGTGAAAACACCGAAGACACCTACGCAGGAATCGAATTCGCTGGCGGTACGCCCGAGAGCCAGAAGGTGCTGGATTTCCTCTCACGCGAGTTTCCCAAGCTGGCCGACAAGGTACGGTTTGGCTCGCAAGAGAAAGTCGATGCCTGGCAGAAGCAGCTCGAGTCGACTGGTGCGCCGCATCGTGATTTGAAAGTCGACGTGGGTATCGGCTTCAAGCCGATGAGCTATCTCGGCACCGAGCGATTAGTGCATAGCGCGATCAGCTACGCGATTCAGAACAAGCGGAAGAGCGTGACGCTGGTGCATAAGGGCAATATCATGAAGTTCACGGAAGGCGGATTCCGTGACTGGGGCTACAAGGTCGCCAAGGATTTTTATGGTGCGCAAGAGATCGATGGTGGGCCATGGTGCAAGATTCCTGACGGCAAGCCCGGCGCCGGCATCATCATTAAGGACGTAATCGCCGACGCATTCTTGCAGCAGATCCTCACGCGGCCGGCCGAGTACGATGTGATCGCGACGCCGAATCTCAACGGCGACTATATCAGTGACGCGCTCGCGGCTTGCGTGGGCGGCATCGGCATCGCGCCGGGGGCGAACATCAACTACGTCACCGGTCACGCCATCTTTGAGGCGACGCACGGCACAGCGCCCAAGTACGCGAATCTGGATAAGGTAAACCCGGGCTCTGTGATTCTGTCTGGCGAGATGATGCTGCGTTACATGAAGTGGGACGAAGCAGCCGACCTCATCATCCAAGGCATGGAAGGCGCGATCAACGCGAAAACCGTGACCTACGACTTCGCCCGCATGATGGATAGCGCGAAAGAAGTGAAATGCAGCGAGTTCGGCGAGGCGGTCGTAAAACACATGGGATAGACCCCTTCCCAAATCTTTATTTCGAGACGGCATTGCCTTGCTATAATAATGGCATGGCGACTGCAACCCTCGAATCGACGACTGCCGAAGCGAAATCTCCTTTCTTGGCTCCGACGCCGGAAGGGCGGGCTCGATTTACGCGCGAAACCTATCACCGCATGTACGAAGCCGGCGTGTTTGGCGCGGATTCTCGTGTGGAGTTACTTGATGGAGAAATCATGATGATGTCGCCGATCGGTCCGATGCAGAGCGCCCTGGTCCGCCGGCTCACATCGTTCTTCGCAAAAAAACTGCCGGAAGCGATGGAGTGCAGTGTACAACTTCCAATTGCAGCGGGTGACCATTCTGAGCCTGAGCCAGATATCGCTCTGATTCACCGTCGAAACGACGATTACAAGCACGAGCATCCGTCGCCATCAGACGTCGCCTTATTGATTGAAGTTTCTGAAAGTTCGCTCAAATTCGATTTGGGGCGAAAGTTGCAATTGTATTCTTCAATCGGGATTGCCGAGTATTGGGTCGTCGACGTTGCCAAGCAGCTTGTTTTGATCCACCGTGAACCGGTCGGCGCTTCCTACAAGCGCGTCGAAGCTTTTGGCCTGGGATCAACCATAGCGCCGGTAGCCGTGCCAGACTGCCGCCTTGATTTGAATTGGCTATTTCATTAGCCGCAACTTTTCTCGTATTGCTAACGTGCTCGCATCAATTACGGCCCCTCGACATGAACGACGGCACGAGTGATCAATCGGAATCGCGTGGCTCGTCTGGAAAACCCAGCACACCTGGTGTCGAGGCTGCGCCGGAGGCGGCTGCCGCCTTCCACCCGGAGGATGCGACAATCGTCTCAACGTTGCCGCCTGCTGAAGTCGGCGCTGCAACCGCCACGCTCGATCCACGGCAACTCGGCCAGGCGCTCGAAGGGCAGCAACTGGATCATGTGCTGCTGGAGAAGTTCGTCGGCGGCGGCGGAATGGGGGCAGTGTTTCGCGCATGGGACACGAATCTACACCGTACGGTTGCGGTAAAGGTTCTCTCGATGCGGCAGGCGGGCGACGTCGAAAGCCAGCGACGGTTTCAAACCGAGGCTCGCTC
>CAZGMU010000587.1:1698-2560 GCA_964526975.1 uncultured Planctomycetaceae bacterium | reverse complement strand
AGGACAGTTGCAATTGGGCCACGGTGTCGTTGAGCAAAATCTGAAGCTTGTCGGCAGCAGGAGCCGCCAAGCCGGCGCCAGCCGACAAAAGCCAAGCGGTTGCCAGTAGAGCAATGACTGTAAAACGTCGATGTCGGATCGTGAACGAATTCATAATCAAATTCCGAATAAACCGAGGCCCTAACCGGAAAGCCATCATTCGACAATATAATGAATATTAGAATCGTACGTTGACCGCAGCGTCAGTCAAAGCCGCCAATCGGCGGATCGCCCAGGAATCACGATTGGGGGCGGCGCCAGCGATGCAACGATCCCGGTTATGCACGTTATACCGACTCTACAGAACGACCACCCCAAAGGCAAACACAAAACACAAGAAAATTAGCATCGGCCGCCAGGCCGAATCTCCAACCACTACGCCCCTGCAAACACGAAAAAAGTAATCCGCGCTAAACTACTCCAATTACTATGACGATCAACCCCACCGCAGATGCAAAGCATGAAGAATACATGCGCCTAGCCCTGCGCGAGGCCGAAGCCGCAATGGCGGAAGACGAGGTGCCAATCGGTGCGGTCATCGTGCACCACGACCCGGCCGGTGAAACATCACGGCTCATCGCCACCGCGCACAACCAACGCGAGCAGTTGCACGACCCAACCGCGCACGCCGAAATGATCGCCATCACGCAAGCGGCCCAAGCACTCAACAACTGGCGGCTCGAGCACTGCACGCTCTACGTCACGCTCGAGCCATGCCCCATGTGCGCGGGCGCGATCGTGCTGGCACGCGTACCCCGCGTCGTTTACGGCGCAACCGATCCCAAAGCCGGCGCAGTCAATACGCTCTTCCAATTGCTCGGCG
>CAZGMU010000587.1:0-1688 GCA_964526975.1 uncultured Planctomycetaceae bacterium | reverse complement strand
ACGCCTAAACCACCGCGCCGAAGTGATCGCGGGCGTCCTGGGCGAGCCCTGCGGCCAAATCCTCTCCAGCTTCTTCGCGGCAAAACGCGGCAATTCAAAGCGATAATAACTGCGCTCTCGGAGCGTGTCCCTAAAATCCCCCTCCCTTCATAGGGAGGGGCTAGGGGAGGGTTCGAGCAACCGCAACCTCCCCAACCAAGCTTCTTCCCAAAAGCAAAACGCATCTAAAAAAAGCAACCGCAAAAAAGACCTACTCTTACTTTCCTCCTTCGTGACCTTCGTGGCAAATAAACCCGCACCTTTTCCCGCCTTTCTACAAAGATCAACAAAATAACCATGAAAGATTCGCCGCCGTCGCGTGTGTTAATATGCAGACTCCCCAGGCTGCTTCCAGACCATGGCGACCACACCCAACACCCGAGCTAGCTTGATCGCCCGCCTCTCGGCTGCCGACGACATCGAGGCCTGGCAGGAGTTCGTCGAAATCTATCTGCCGTTGCTCTACCGCCTCGCTCGGCAAAAAGGGCTCCAGCATGCCGACGCCGAAGAGGCAGGGCAGGAGGTCCTCGTAGCAGTCTCCCGAGCCGTGCATCGCTGGGAGCTTAACCCCGAACGCGGCCGCTTTCGCGATTGGCTCTTCCGGATCGCCCGCAATACGATCATCAATTTTCTCACGCGCCCCAAACACCGCCGATTGAGTGGCAGCGCAGATATCGAGCAGTGGTTGGCGGATTGCATCGAGCCCCGTCGAGAAGATAGCCAGCTATTCGTGCTGGAATATCGTCGCGAAGTGTTCCGCTGGGCGGCCGAGAAGGTGCGAAACACAGTAACGCCGACCACCTGGCAAGCATTCTGGGAGAGCAGCGTCGAGGCCCGTCCAATTGCCGACGTGGCCCGGTCGCTCGGCGTGAGCGTCGGCACGGTCTACATCGCGCGCAGCCGCGTCATGGCCAAACTGCGACAGGCGGCCAGTCGATTCGAGAACCGTCATCCCGCCGACCGCGATAGCAGCTTTGGAGCCGTTGCTCGATGAACACAAACACCACACAAGCGAGTCAGGGCCGGCACTTGTCGCCTCCCGAATTGCGATCATTGCTGTCGGACGATGAAGCAAACGCCACGTTCCGCGCTGCCGCCGCACATCTGGAAACATGCGAGACGTGCCAGGCCGAACTCACGGTGCTCGCCGGTGATGCAAGTTGGTGGGAAGACACCCAGCAGTTCCTCTCCGGCGACAACCAGCCGCGGTGGAAACCCGACGAATCGCAATCGCTCGTTTCGATTCCGGGCGACACGCCCGATCGCCGAACGATGGACGACCATGTGCTGAAGCTGCTCGGAGCGCCGCTCCACCCCGAAATGCTCGGCCGGCTCGGCCGCTACGACATCGAAAAGGTCATTGGCAGCGGCGGAATGGGCATTGTGCTCAAAGCGCACGATAGCGAGCTGAACCGCCCCATCGCCATCAAAATGCTCTCGCCTCACCTCTCGCATGTCGGCGCGGCCCGCGAGCGGTTTGCCCGCGAGGGAAAGGCGGCGGCAGCGGTTGTCCACGAGCATGTGGTCGCCATCTACAACGTCGAGGCTGGTGACGCGCATCCGTTTTTGATCATGCAGTACGTCCCGGGCCGATCCCTGCAAACGCGAGTCGACGAAGATGGGCCACTCGGCGTCGAAGAAATCTTGCG
>CAZGMU010000586.1:0-2561 GCA_964526975.1 uncultured Planctomycetaceae bacterium | reverse complement strand
ACAAACGGGTTGAGAGCGGTTGAAGTCTCGAACGACCCTAGTACCGCACCACAGCTAAAGTTGTGGGTAGAGTCGATGTAGTTTGGTGCGTGCGTCTTCGGTGGTGAAGCGCCAGTGGACGCGGGTGTTGCTTGCATTTCGTTCAGTCTGCCAAGCGGCTGTTTCGCGGCGAAGTTCTTCTGCGGAACCGATGCGGCAGTTCAGGCATTGGCGACTGAGAACGCTGAGTTCGATTTCGGCAACATTAAGCCAGCTGCCGTTGCGGGGAGTATAAATGATCTCCAGGCGGCGAGCGAGGCGATGGGCTTCAGCGGCCGGGAAGGCTGTGTAGAGAGAGGCTTTCGTGTGAGTGTTGAGATTGTCGCAGACCAGCTTGATTTTCCGGGCGTGCGGATAGTCTTCATCAAGTAGCTGCCGGACTTCTTCGGCCCAGTCCACACGCGTCCGGCTGTCTCGACAGCTGACACGCCGCTGGCCAGCGACCGGATTAAAGAACATGAAGATCGCTTGCGTCCCATAACGCTCGTAATGGTAATCTTCCCGGATAGGCTTACCCGGCTCGAGCGGCAACGGGGCTTGTTCGTCGCGAAGCAACTGCTTGCTGGCTTCGTCCATGCAGATCAGGGGCTCCTCGTCGGAATGCTCTGCCGCATAGACGTCGAGCACCTCTTCCATCTGCGAGACGAAACGGGCCTGATCCCGCTCGGGAATGCACCAGCACTTTTTACGCCACGGCTGCAGCTCGTTTTTTTAAGGCGCGTCGCACCGTCTCCGCCGAAACTTGTGTCACGACGCGGCGTTTGACGAGAGTGTCCGCCAGCATTTGCATCGTCCAGCAAACGCGGCCTTCGGGCGGATCGCTGCAACAGATAGCTACCAAATGAGCTTCCGCATGGCCGTCGATGATAGGCTGAGTGGGCGGCGTCTCGCGTTGCTTGCGCTCCAAGGCCGGCACCTCCCCTTCCCGGGCAAATCGCTTGCGAATGCGGGCCACCGTATTGATATGCATGCCCAACGTTTCGGCAATCTTTTCGCCTGTCAGCCGCCCCTCCGGCCGATCGTGGTTGCTTAGTAGCAACACCCGCGCATGGCGGATCTTCTTGGCTGGAGCATGGCCATTGCGGCAGATGTCCTCCAGACGTTCGCGCTGCTCGACAGATAGAAAAACCGGATACTGATTGGGCGCTGTGGGTGCCATCGCTGAGCCTCCTTGCTCAAAAACAAACTCTTCCCCAGCGCAAGACTACACTAAACCTACCAAATTAGGCGAGGTCAACTACTAGTGGTCTGTCAATTGTGAATTGATGGGTAAAGCCGACGGAGCTTTATTCTTGCGTTGTCGGTAGTGAATTGCCAATTGACGGATGTTTTGCGTCGGTTTCTCGCGATGATCCAATGATCGATCTCACGAGCCAAGATAGCGCGCTGGGCAATCCGACGGTCGAGGCACTCGCGACCCAGGACGCTCAGTTCGATCTCGGCCATGTTCAGCCAACTGCCATGTTTGGGTGTGTGGTGAATCTCCAGCCGGTCCGCCAGTCGTTTCGCTTCGGCTGGCGGAAAGGCCTCGTACAAGCTGGCCGCCGTATGGGTGTTGAGTTGGTCCATGACGAGCACCAGTTTTTCGACGCGCCGATATCGTCCTTTGAGCAGCGAGCGAATGAACTCGGCCCATTCCAGTCGCCGCCGGTGATCGGTGACAACCACCGTCCGCCACGCCCGGAGCGGCTCGAACGCGATGAACAGGCTAGCCACCCCCTTACGCACATAGACATGATCGAATCGTTCCAGGCTGCCTGGCCGCGGCGGCAATGCTTCCCGTGTTTCACCAATCAACTGCTTAAAGGTCTCATCCATGCAGACAACCGGCCGGCGGGGGTCATACGGCCGCTTGTAAACTTCCAGCACATCTTCCATGTGATACACGAACTCCGCCGATTGCTTAGGCGGAATGCACCACATCTTCTTCAGGTGGGGCTTCAGCTCGTTTTTTTGAGTGTCTGGCGTACCGTCTCGTGTGAAAGGGAGTCCACCATTTCGAGTTCAACCATCGCATCGGCCAATAACCGCAACGTCCATCGCGTCCGTCCTTCCGGTGGTTGGCTACAGGCCAACGTAATCAGCCTGGCTTCCTGCTCTCCATCCAGCTTCGGGCGGTACTCGCGTCGTGGTGAACGGTAGGGACTGAGCGCCAGTTCCAATCCCTCTTCCACGAAGCGACGGCGGACACGCTCCACCGTGGCCGGCCCACAATCTACTGCTTCCGCGATGCGTTCCACACGCCATGCCCGGCCACGTTGTGATTCATCCGACATCAACAAAATCTGGGCATGCTTGAGCCGACGCACATCCGCCTTGCCTTTGGTTAGCAGTTGTTCCAAACTTTGTCTTTCATCCGCCTCTAAGGTAATCCGATAGCGTTTACCCATGATTGACCTCCTTGCCGAAGAAAAATGACCTCGACAGGAAACCAGAAAATCAGCATCAAATCAAGACTGACAGACCACTAGTAAATGGCCGCGCACTCCGCTACCATCTGACTCGCACTACTATACACACGT
>CAZGMU010000585.1:1840-2573 GCA_964526975.1 uncultured Planctomycetaceae bacterium | reverse complement strand
AAGAACAGCGCGACCAGCATGCCATAGAGCCGCAAGCCCAATCCGCTATGTTCGTAATCCGGTTTGTTCATAGGGCTGGGGCCCACGGCGCGAAACGTTTGAGAAGGGCATTCATGACGAACAGAAACAAGGCGACGATCACGAGCACGAGGGTCGCGATGGCGCCGGCGAGTCCCCAACTGCTGTTGGTCACGGCCTCGTAGTAGATGGCCGGCGCAAGAAGCTGAAATTTGGTCGAACCCATGAGAGCCGGCATGGCGTAATCACTGAGCACACCGGCAAAGACGAGCTGGCTGCCGCCGACAATGCCAGGCAGTGAAAGCGGCAGCGTCACGCGCCAGATTGTATAGGCGCGTGAGGCGCCGAGATTACGCGAAGCCTTGACCAGATTGAAATTCACCTTCTGCAGGGACGCGACCAGCGGGATTATCATCAGCGGCAAATAGCGATGCAGCATCACAAGGGTCATGCCTTCAGCCTCGTAGAGCAGCCGGACCGGCTGTCTGATTGCCCCGATGGCCAGGAGCCCTTCGTTGATCAGACCGCTGTCGGACAAGATAACCGTCCAGCCAAAGGCCCGCATAATCACACTGACATAAAGCGGAACATAGATGCACCAGATCAACACGCTGCGAGAAGCTCCGCTGGCGCGCACGACAAGGTAGGCGAAAGGATAGGCAATAAGGAGCGCCACCAGCGTTACAATCGCGGCAACGATCAGGGTGTTGCTGAA
>CAZGMU010000585.1:1024-1830 GCA_964526975.1 uncultured Planctomycetaceae bacterium | reverse complement strand
AATGGTGACGTAATAGGGATCGGTCACGGCGCGGATGTAATTCGCAATGGTAAAGTCGGCGACCAGAAACCCCATCGGATCGTCGCGATAAATGCTGTTGCGCACGACGATCGCCAGCGGAAGAACGAAGAAGGGAATCAGCAGCGCGCCTGCCGGAAACAACCAAATCCAGGGCGTGAGGGGGCGTGATCGCATCCGAATCGCTCAGCCGGCCGGCCCAAAGCGGCAGCGTTCTGGGTCGAAATTGAGGAAAAGGCGAGCGCCGGACGCAAGCTCCTTGCGAGAAAGGATTGCGGGGCGATCGATCACGACCTGCTGACCCGCAAAATCGGCGACGATGCGCTCATGCGCGCCGAGGAATGTTGAAAGCGCGACCGTGGCGGGATTGGCCGTGTGAACCGCCGTAGGATTGGTGTCGACGGCGACATCTTCGGTGCGCAGATGCAGGATTGCGCGCCCATCCCCGTTCAAGCCGGCGGGCCGTTGCGGAAGCTGAAATTCCAGACCGGGGCCTATCTGTACTGTCGTGCTCCCGCTGCCGGAACTGACGAGATTGACACGCAGACTGTTGATAGATCCGAGAAAGCGCAGCACATAACTGTCGTTCGGCGTACGGTACATTTCCCTCGGCGTGCCGATCTGGGCGATGTGGCCGCCGCGCATGACCGCAATGCGATTGGCGAGAGAGAAAGCCTCCCGCTGGTCATGGGTCACAAGGATGGTCGTGAGATTCAGGCGGCGAAGCAGGATGGACAGTTCCAGCTGCATTTCCTCGCGCAGATTGCGGTCGAGCGCGTTGAAGGACT
>CAZGMU010000585.1:0-991 GCA_964526975.1 uncultured Planctomycetaceae bacterium | reverse complement strand
CACCGCGAGCGCCCGCGCGATGGCGACACGCTGGCATTGCCCGCCACTCATTTGCGCAGGATAACGATCGCCCAATCCATCGAGCTTGAGCAGAGCCATCATTTCGCTGACCCGATCACGAATGGTCGCCGCGTCGGCACGGCGCGCCTCAAGCCCATAGGAAATGTTGCGCGCCGCCGTCATGTGCGGAAACAGCGCATAATGCTGAAACACCATGGCGATGTTCCGCCGGTTCGGCGGCACGTCATTGAGAACGCGACCACGCAGCCTGATCTCGCCGGCATCGGGCGTTTCGAAGCCGGCGATCATATTCAGCAGGGTCGACTTCCCGCACCCGCTCGGCCCGAGCAGCGCGACAATTTCTCCGCGTGCGATCGAAACACTGCAGCTATCGACCGCACGCACCGAGCCAAAAGACCGGCTGACGGCTAGAATTTCCAGCTCGGAGTCTTGCAAATCCTCGCCATCACCGGGTCCATGCATCTGTATGGCAGCCTCAGCTCTGAACATCCCGTGTAAAGCGGTCCAGCCATTCACGCTGCTTGGAAGCGGAAAAGACCTCATCCGGGAACCAGATCTTCTTTGGATCCAGCGTGACCAGCTTCTGAATTTCCGGCGACGCGTTAACCCCAAGCTGGGACGGCGTCGCGAACAGGGAGCTCATCAGGCTTTCCTGGATCGGCTTGGTGAGCGTGAAGTTGATATAGGCCCGCGCAGTTTGGCCGTTCTTGGACCCCTTCGGCAAGCACAGGTCGTAAGGAATCGCCTGCACGCCCTCTTTGGGCGTCGCCTTGACGATGTGCGGAGACACCCGCGTCTGATTGGCGATACGGATTCCGAATTGCGGAGAGATCGCGATATCGCCACGATCGATAAGTTGCGACGGTTGCGTGCTGTCAGGGTAGAAGACGCGTACATTGGGGCGCAGTGCCCGCAAGCGGTTGAAGGTTTCGTTTATGACCGCATCCGAACGATCCTCGCCGCCGATCGC
>CAZGMU010000584.1:2218-2575 GCA_964526975.1 uncultured Planctomycetaceae bacterium | reverse complement strand
CCTTCTCCAGTGCTTCGCGCGCGGTTTGCGGGCGGCCAAAGCTCTTGCAGGCAAGCGCATATTCAACCATTCGCTGCACGTTTTTCGAGTCGCCCGGTTCCATGGCCTTCAGTACGTCGTCGGCCAAACCGTTCGCATCGACCTGCTGACGAACTTGGCGCAGCATGTGGTTGTAATACGAACCGTTCTGGTAGTTGGTCAGCATTTGCCGAACTTGCGCGGTCAGATCATTGGCCAGCTGCTTGGCGGCAACATCGCGCTTGCCCGCGGCAACCAGCTTCGCGATTTGATCAGGGGCCGAGCGCTGCGGTGATGCATAAGCGACCGAGGGCTGCGACATACGCGTCGGGCTGGCAG
>CAZGMU010000584.1:0-2208 GCA_964526975.1 uncultured Planctomycetaceae bacterium | reverse complement strand
ATGGCGTCGAGTTTCTCGGCTTCTTTCTTCAAGCCCAGGTCTTCCATCGCGGCGATCAAGTCGGTACGCTGCTGCGCGTCGAGCCGAGAACGGCGCAGGCGGAGGCTGGCCCGTCGCCCCGCTTCGAGCACCTCTGGAGTCAACTTGCCCGATTTTTCCTTGGCGGCCAGTGCTGCCGCGACGGTCATCGAGTCGGCTTGTCGTCGCAAGTCCTGCTTCATCGGCAGGTACTGCGCTTTCTCAAGCAGTTGCACCGCTTCCGCGTGCTTCTCCTGTTCGCTGGCAATACTGGCCGCGAGCAAATAGGCATCCAGTTGCGGCGTCTTGGCGGACAGTAGCTTCTTGAGTTCCGCATCGACACGGTCGTTTAGCTCTGCCTTCTTAGCGAACAAGATACGCAGGATGGGGTTTTTAATCTTGTCCAGTATGTCCCCGATTTTCTTGGTTGCGCCTTCGCCGATGGCTTCTTGCGGCATACCATTGAAATAGACATTGGACTCGGGCGTGGAGAACGCCGCGAGTACCTGCGGAGGGAAGTCGTTCAGCTGCGCCGGCGGATAGCTGATCTTCTGCAAAAGTTGCGGCTGGCGCGACGACACCGCCATGATTTGATTGCGAGAGTTGGCGTTTTTCGCCCCTTGCTGCCAGCGGCTGACTTCGTCGTCTAAGAATTGTGCGTATTGGGCCGGATCGTCGTTCCTGGCGAGCGACTGCGAGGCCGCGTAGAAGGCCCAACTGCCCCATTGAGACGACTTGCTCATTTCCGGGTACCACTTCACAAGCAGCTTCGAAAACTTCTGCCGGTAGTCCTCGCCGATTTCTACTTCTTGCACGCCAAAGTTTCGTCCGCCGAGGGCCATGGTGAGGGACATCACTAGCAGCGGGTTGGGATGATCAAATGTCGCAGCCAGCTTCAGCGACTCATCGAGATACTTGTTCTCCTTGGCCTTCGCATCGTTGCCGTCGCCGCTATCGGCGTTGCTCATCGCGTCGTTGATACCCGATTGAATGGCGGCCATGAACGCGAGTTCCGGTCGCGTCTTCTTGAACTTGTCGAAAGCCTTTTTGTTGTAGGGGCTGAGCGTTTCATTACGCATGCCCATCTGCTGCATCAGCATGATCGATAGCGCGGTTTCGTTCTCTGGATCCTTCTCCAGCAGCTCTGGCAGGATGGCGGCGAAGTCGGACCGATTCGGGTCGAGTTTGCTGAGCACCTTGGCTTGCTTGACGCCGTGCGACTCCAGATCTTTGCAAAGCTCATCGAGTTTGTCTTCGTCGAGTGATCCGGCGATTCCCAGCAAATGCGTTACCGCCAGCGGCCGGATGTTCTCGACGCTCGACGGCATCTGAATCTGGCTTCTGGAAGCGCCACTGCCCGCCCCGCGAATCGTTGTTACGTAGACACCGCGCTGCTGGCGATACGAGTAAGCAGTGTATCGATATTGCGTCAGTTCCAGCCATTCGAATGCCTCGGTTGGCACGAGCTTGCGAATGAAGTCGTAGTAGCTCCCCATCTGCCGCGCTTGAGGATTTGCTTGCCCGGCGGTCTTCTTGGTCGGCAGTTCTTCCTGGTTGGAAAGGAGCTGCGTGAATTGCTGCGTGGCCTGAGGGGTGCGGCCGGCTTCTTCGAGAGCGACCGCCATCAGATAGCGCAAGCGGTAGTCAGTCGGATGTTCGCCGATGCGCTGTTGCAAAAAGTCGGCCGCGCGCTCCCATTCGCGCATGCCGCAAAGCGTATCGGCGATCGTTTCCAGAGTGCGCGGGTCTGCCTTTGTCGAGCCGGCCAATTCGAACAGCATCGCGAAGCCAGTGTCGTCATTGCCGTTGGTCAGGTGTAGCTGCGCAATCTGCTCACGTGTGCGATTCGTTTTGTCCAATGGCGCAGCTCGTTCGAGCGTGGCAATCGCGGCGCGCCAATCGCCATCCTGCTCTTCTACCCTGGCTATTTGTTGCAACAGGTAGATGTCGTCTGGCTTGATCTTGGCCGCGGCGGTCAAAGCACGTCGCCGGCCCTCGTAGTCGTCGGTGACACGGTAGATCTCCGAGAGAGCCAGTTGCGGCACGATCGATTGCCGGTTGCTTTCCGCGCGTTCGTTGAAGTCCTGCACGAGTTTTTCCACCGTGCCTTGTTGCTGAGCCAACTCGGCTAGCTTTTGGGCCCAGCGCAGCTTGCCGTTGAGGTCTTCGGTATCTTCGTAAAGCTGCCAG
>CAZGMU010000583.1:0-2580 GCA_964526975.1 uncultured Planctomycetaceae bacterium | reverse complement strand
TTCACCTCGTACAGCTGCGCTGCACCGACAATCGGCCGTGGGTGCCGGGTGCCAGTGGAGACGTTGGTGCGGCCGAAAGTCGGTGCCACCCGCGCCTCAACGCGTGAAAGAATTTGTACCGAATACTCATCCCAATGCTCCTCCAGGAGCACTTATACAAGGTTAAATTTGATGTCTCGCTTCCTGGCACCAAAGGATTGAAGCGTCTTCCTACCCAGCAAGAATTAAACATTCTAAGAAACGCAAAATAATCTTATGTGTACACAGTTTCAAATCTCTGAAAGCAAAGAACATGGGATAACCTTGAGAATCGACGATATAGAAATAGCTGATGAATTCGATGACTTTCTTAACGAAAATTGCTACGTTCTTACGCAGATGAAGCTGGCATCTGACTACGTGGATTTCTATTTCGGACAAGCAAGCTGTATTGAAAAAGTTACAGAGTTGGTGCAAAGGTTCCAGGCTAAATGACAGAGATTGTCCGTTGTCCGTCCCAAAAACTCCATCCGAGGTGCCGTTGTGAAGTTAGGGTAGCGGGTAGCACCGACTGTCGGCCGATTGTGCATTGCGATTTTGAGAGTGTTGCCCGGCCGATTGTCGGTGCGCCGGAGGGCGCAAGAGGCAATAGTTGGTTCACCTCGTACAGCTGCGCTGCACCGACAATCGGCCGTGGGCGCCGGGTGCCAGTGGAGACGTTGGTGCGGCCGAAAGTCGGTGCCACCCGCGGTGGTGCAAAAAGCACCCACGTTGCTTCTTCAGTTTGTGCTATTAGTCAGGCTGAGCCTGACCTACTAATTTTTTCAGTTTGGGCCAGGGGAGGGTGTTGGCGACGTCTTTGGCGGTGAGGCCGCCGCGGCGGGCTTGCAGGATGCCGTAGCGGAGGACGTCGAGGCCGGTGGTGCTGTGGGCGTCGCTGCTGATGACGAGCGGGATGCCGTGGCGTTTGGCGGCGGCGCAGGCGATGTCGTCCAGGTCGAGGCGGGCGGGGTTGGCGTTGATTTCCATCAGCTTGCCGTTGCGGGCGGCGGCGGCGAAGACGGCTTCGAGGTCGACCGCGTAGGGCTCGCGGCGACCGATCAAGCGGCCGGTGGGGTGGGCGAGGATCGAGACGTGGGGATTCTCCATCGCGCCGAGGATGCGGTCGGTGATCTGCTCGCGCGGTTGCTGCTGGCCGTAGTGGACGCTGGCGATGACCCAATCGGCTTCGGCGAGTACATCATCGGGCAGGTCCATGCCGCCCTTTTCGAGGATGTCGCACTCGATGCCTTTGAGGATCGTGAAACCTTTCAACTCGCGGTTGAGTTTATCGATCTCGGCCCACTGTTCGCGCAGCCGCTCGGGGCGGAGGCCGTTGGCCATGCTGACGCGCGGCGAGTGGTCGGTGATCGCGATGTACTTGAGGCCGCGCTCGATTGCGGCGACGGCCATTTCGCGGAGGCTGGCCTTGCCGTCGCTGGCGGTGGTGTGCATGTGCAAGTCGCCGACGAGGTCGGTCACTTCGATGAGCTTGGGCAGCTTGCCGGCGGCCGCCCAGGCGAACTCTTGGCGGGCTTCGCGGATCTCGGGCGGAAAGCAGGGCAGGTCCATCGCGGCGTAGACTTCTTCTTCGGTGCGGCCGGCGATGTAATCGAGAGGGGGCGAATCGAGAGGGGGAGATGGGGAGGAGGGGAGAGGGGGAGGAGCAGTTGAACGTGAACTTGCAGAACCTCCCCGTCTCCCCCTCTCCCCATCTCCCCCTCTGTTCCCATCGGGCTGGCGGAATAAGCCATATTCGTTCAGCAGCAGGCCGCGGTCCTTGGCCATGCCGCGGAGGACCACGTTGTGGTCTTTCGAGCCGGTAAAGTATTGCAGAGCGGCGCCGAACGATTTGGCGGGGACTACGCGCAGGTCGACTTGCAGGCCGCTGCCGAGGCGGATCGACATTTTGGTATCGCCGCGGCCGAGGACGGTGGCCATTTCTTCGAAGCGGCCGAGTTGATCCATCACGGCGTCGGCATCGTCTGCGTCGACCAGGAGGTCGATGTCGCCGATGGTTTCGCGGCCACGACGGTAGCTGCCGGCGACTTCCATCTGGCGAATGCCTTTGATCTCGCGCATGTGTTCGAGCAGCTCCTGAACGATCTCATCGGCATGGGCCCAATACACGCGGGCACTCGCACTGGCGGCGAGATCGATGCCGGCGAGAATTTTGTCTTGTGTCTTCTTGCCGAAGCCTTTTAGTTTGGAGACCTGATCGGCCTGGCAGGCGGCGCGCAGCATGTCGAGCGACGTGATGCCTAGTTCGTTGAAGAGGAGGGCGGCCTTCTTTGGCCCCAGGCCGGGAATGCGGACCATCGCGAGCACGCCGCCGGGGATTTGGGCCCGGAGTTCTTCGAGCATTGCCGTCGAGCCGGTATCGAGCAGTTCGGCGATCTTTTGGGCGAGATCGTTGCCGATGCCGTCGATGTCGGTGAGCGAGCGATTCGGGTCAGCAGCCACATTTGCCAGCGGCTCGGGGAGATCGGTGATTCGCCGGGCGGCATTGCGATATGCGCGCACGCGGAACGGGTTGGCGTTTTGAAACTCGAGGAGATCGGC
>CAZGMU010000582.1:1989-2582 GCA_964526975.1 uncultured Planctomycetaceae bacterium | reverse complement strand
ATCACCACCATAGGCACGGGCGCAGTCGGAGCTTTGGACTCGACCACCGTAGCCTTCGACAACCGACGTAGTTTTTCCGCTTGATCAGACATGGATATGAAGGCGTTAGACGTTAGGCGTTGGTCGTCAGTGCAAACAATCCCCAGCCCCTGACGAGCAACTGCTAATGACTAACTACTAAAGACTAGTGACTACCCCCCAACAACAAATTCGCCATCGCATCCGCCCGAGCTACCTGAATATCGTCTGGCACGTTCTGCCCATCGGTCAGGTAACTAATCGAGAGCGGCACCGACCGCGCCACCGACACCAAGTGCCCAAGACTGTGGGCTTCGTCGAGCTTAGTCATGAGGAGCGACGTCGTACCGACGCCCGCGAATCGCTCGGCGGTGCTGATTAAGCTTTTCGCGCCAGATGTACTGCTGAGAACCAGATGAACCTCGTCCGGCTCGGCCTCGGCTAGCATCGACTTGAGTTCTTGAATCCGCACTTCATCGCGCGGGCTGCGACCGGCCGTATCCATCAGCACCAGGTCCAGATGGCTCATTCGGGCAATCGCTTCGCGCATCTCGCGCGGCGTCGTGACGACTTCC
>CAZGMU010000582.1:1692-1928 GCA_964526975.1 uncultured Planctomycetaceae bacterium | reverse complement strand
ATCGGCAAGTCGATGATGTCGGCGTACGTGCGTAGTTGCTCGACGGCCGCCACGCGGTAGGTATCGACCGTAATCAGTCCCACGCGCCGCTTCTCGCGAAGTCGATAGTTTGCCGCGAGCTTAGCGATCGTTGTCGTCTTACCCACACCGGTCGGCCCGACGAGCGCGACCACGCGACACTTATTGGTATCCACGGTGATCGGGCCACTTACCGAAATTTCTTCTTCGAGGTATTG
>CAZGMU010000582.1:765-1587 GCA_964526975.1 uncultured Planctomycetaceae bacterium | reverse complement strand
GCTTCGATCAGGCTTGTGAAGACCTCAAACAACGACTCGGGCAAATCATGAGCCGGTGCGGCCGACGCGTGCTGGCACAACTTCTCGACCATCGCATGCAGTTCGTCGAGTTGCCCGGCGACCTGCCGGCGGAAGTCGTCACGATAGCGCGTGCGATAGTCTTCCGTCAGATCGATGCCTGCGGAATCAGCATGCGCTGCATTCGTGCTGTTAGCGTCGGTCGCTAGACCGAATGTAGTTGGAGAATGTTCGGCGTAACCGCCGACGCTAAACCCGTCGCGCGGCATTTCGTAAGCCACACTCGGTACTCGCTCCTCGCTCCGCGCCACTTCCTGCATTTCCGCCGGCAACCGACTCGGCACATTTACCGTCGCCGAAGCAGCCACTTCATATTTGCGTCCAAACACCAACCGGCGAATCGGCCCACCATTCACTTCGCGCGTATGCAACACCGAAGCCTGCGGCCCCAACTCACGCCGCACGAGTTCGAGCGCGTCGCGCATGGTCTTGGCTTTAAACGTCTTGATTTCCATCACGCCACCGTTTGCTATGAAAAGGTGTCAGGTTTCAGGTGTCAGAAAAAACACCTGACACCTGACACCTAAGTCTTCTCAGCCACCAACCCCATCGTCACGATCTTCGTATCCCGCGTTACTTCGTTGAAACTCAGCACGATCAAGTGTGGCAAGTGATTCTCCGTGATTCGCTTCACCGCTACCCGAATCTGCGGACTCACGAGCACGATCGGCGAATGGCCTCGTGTGGTGAGCTTGCCGATTTCGGCGTTGAACCCGTCCCGCTTGGCGAGGGCGGCGGCGTAGC
>CAZGMU010000582.1:0-755 GCA_964526975.1 uncultured Planctomycetaceae bacterium | reverse complement strand
TGCCGATTTCGGCGTTGATGGCCCGGCAGGTCGCCTCGACGCTCTGCGGCGACATCCGCACAAACAGCCCGCGATCGGTGTGATCAAATCCGGCTCGAATCTTGTCTTCGAGCGCCGGATCGAGCGCGACAACGTACAACTCGCCCTCGGCGTTGCGGTAGCGAGTACAAATCTGCCGCGCCAGCCGATGTCGCACGTATTCGGCCAGTAGGATCGGATCTTTCGTCCGCGTGCCGTAGTGGCCCAGCGTTTCCAAGATGACACTCAGCTGGCGAATCGAAATCTGCTCACGCAGTAACAGATGCAAAATCGCCTGCACTTCGGCGAGCGACATCACGCTGGGGACGAGTTCGCTCACCACCGTTGGCGACGTCGCTTTCAATTCGTCGATCAGGTGCTTTGTTGCATCACGCGTGAGAATTTCGTCGGCGTGTCGTCGGCAGGTCTCGGTCAGGTGGGTAGCGAGAACCGCCCCGGGCTCCACGACCGTGTATCCATACATCTCAGCCTGATCGGCAAGGCCCGGGTTGATCCACTTTGCGTCGGAGCCGAACGCCGGATCTTTCGTCGCGATGCCGTCGACCTTGCCCGTTGTCATCCCCGAGTCGATCGCCAGCAGTTGCGTAGGTTGAATCTCGGCCTGGGCCACCGGGATGTCGGCGATCTTGATGCGATACGACGTGGGGTCGAGCCGCATGTTGTCGCGAATCCGCACCTTGGGCATGATGATGCCGATTTCGCCCGCAATGTTCTGC
>CAZGMU010000581.1:2353-2606 GCA_964526975.1 uncultured Planctomycetaceae bacterium | reverse complement strand
ACCGCAACCAGCCACCAAACGCAGCCGGCACCTTGAGCTGGTCGAGCTTTTGCATCGCCTTGACCAGCACTTCCTGGCACAGCTCTTGCGCCTCGCTGTGATTGCCGAGCCGACGCAGCGCGATCGCGTAGACCATCGGCTCGAACCGCGTGGCCAATTCACCGAAGGCATCCCGGTCGCCGGCCTGCGCGGCCTCGACCAGGTACTCAAGTGAGGTAGTGTCGTCTTCCAATTCGTAAAGTGCGGTGGTCAT
>CAZGMU010000581.1:0-2290 GCA_964526975.1 uncultured Planctomycetaceae bacterium | reverse complement strand
CAATCGCCGAGGGAGTTATGAGGCGATTGGTGAAAGCCGCCGAGCGAACGGAACCCGCTTTGGTCAGAAGTGGGCGAACAAATACCCAGCAACTGGCCCGGAGGGTCGCTCAGTCGGCGGCGAAGCTTATTTACTGATGGAGTCGATCGCCTGGGCGATTACGCCTGGGCGATCACGTCGATCAGCTGCCGCTGACTGCGCCACGCGTAACGACGACGCTCTGGCGCTGGCGACGATCCGTATAACGCGGACACGTGGCCATCGCTGGCGTCATCGACGCCCTCGTCATCGCCGCGGGCATGCACATACATGCACGCCAACTGGCGAGCCGCAAAGCGGCTAGGCGCAACGAAAAGCGGCGCGACAACTTTGATACGAGATGGCGCAGCCCTACTACGTGCGTGCCTTCGACGACACCGTTGATACCTTGGCCGGTAATGTTGATGCCAAAGATCGAGTTGCCGAAGATGTTGAATTGCATCGTAGCCTCGCTGCGCTCGCGCGCCGCTAAAAAGAGAAACAAACCTAGAAACTGTGGTACTAACTAAGAAATCACGGATTTGGCCGCCTCGGCGACCACCTCTTGTTCAAGCTTCTCATGGGGTCTGGGGGAAGTCAAGCGCGCCGTGAGTCGCACAAAACGACCACCCGGCTAGCAGGCCTTTCCCGCAACCACCCCCTCAGACACGCTGTTCGGCTGCCGGTTCGCGGCAGGCGGACAAAAAATCTGAAAAATCCGGAATCACGCGAATTCAGCCGAAAATGCCCGAGATTGGTGGACACTTCGGCTCGGTGCTGGCGATGGTGGCTTGGCGGGCGTTGGGGCGTTTAGATTTGGAAGTCGCCGTCGAGCGGGAAGTCGTTGGGATCGGGATTGAAGAGTTTATCAATCTCATGATCCTCGATCGCACGATTCCTGGCCGCCTGATAAATGTCGCTCAGTTGGACGGTTGTGTGAGTTGGGGCGGGCGAGGGACCGGGAGTTGGATAGACGCCCGGCGTGAATCCGGCGGCACCCACATTCGGCGCAAAATGATGGATCCGATTTTCGAACATGGGACTCCTCCGCTAGCACCGCCAGCAATACCGTCATGATTGGCTTTTGACCCAATCGACTTGCGATTGGCTTATAGTTGCCTAAATCTCCAGGAGACGTTGTTGAGCGCATAACGCGGATAGATTCTCCAAATTACTGTTTGTGAGGATGTGGATGGGAATAGAGAAGCCCGGCTGCGCCCCGCTTAGCGTCGATCGCCAGACCGAATCTCTCACCACCGGCATTCTCCGTAGTGCTAGCAGTGGTTGATTTAACAAAGCTGACATTGACTGCACTTTTACAAGTGGCATAGAACGCATGCTACCTTGAGCCTACCTGTCACATTTACGGAGGCCTTTTTTATCTTTAAGCGCGACAACTGACTGGTCATTCCAGAAGTTTCGCAATCCCCCTGCCGATCGACGGTGGAGCGCATGGCTTTACTGTTGGGGAGTTTTTCCGACCTCGCTATCCGCTTGCCGATTGGCTTTTTTGGAAGGAGTCTGTGTTATGTCGTCCTCCACCCTTTTGGAACGTGGTTCCTCGGCCGTTGCTCCGTTTTCGGGGCCGGGAATTCAACCTGGCACGTTGCCGACCGGTTCGCCGGCCAGCGCGAGCTGGTGTGTCTTGCCGCGCTGCACCGTGAAGTTCGAAAAGACCTCGACCGGCTGCAAGATCCATTGCCGCTGCGATGATGAAGTCGCCCGAGGCACGTTGCAGAACCTCTGCAAGATGCTCGCCGACGGCCTGTGCAGTTGCTGCTGCACCTGCAACGGCATCACCTGCTGCCAATGCAACTTCACGATGGGCATTTGTAAATGTGAATTCACGAAGGATGGCTGCTGCATCAGTTGCACATCGGGCGACAAGGCCTGCTGTGCGATGATTCAGGCCTGCTGCGAATGCCTGAGCACCTGCTGCGAGAGTGGTTGCTGCTGCTACATCTGCTTCAACAACACGCCAGTTTGCTGCGGCACCTGTGCGTAATTCGTAGCGTTGTGCAACACAAAAGTCCCGGGTTCGACGGTCCTGGCCGGCGAATGACCCGGGGCTTTTTCGTTTACAAAAGACTGAAAAGGCTCTTAGCGGATGACTCAAAAACAACTTCGCCAGAGAGGATTTACCACAGAGGCACAGAGGGCACAGAGAAAAAATGCAAAGGGATGCAAAGAACACTAATCTTCGCTAATTTTCACTAATAACTGAGTGTTTGCAAAACGCTAATTCAATCCCAGTTGGGCGATAACGTGTTGC
>CAZGMU010000580.1:0-2614 GCA_964526975.1 uncultured Planctomycetaceae bacterium | reverse complement strand
GGAGACCGACGTTCGCCCGATCGCCACCACGCTCGACTGGCGCAAACAACGACGCTTGTGGGCAATGCTTCAACAGAGACTTCGTGAGGACGCAGCCAGTTCGCGGTAGGTTGTCTCCACCACGCGAACGCAACGGGGTTGCTAACAAGCAAGGGGTTTCTAAACCGAGAGCGCGAGAATTCGCGAGCCATTTCTCGGCGGGACGGAACCAACCCTCTCCGGCAACGCTCCCGCGAGAAAACCGAGAGCGCCGAACCAACAGCGCCGTCGCCGCAAACTCTTTCGCAGACAGCGGATAACTCGCGACCCTCGCTAGCCCCGTCTCGCTTCGCGAGAGCTAACTTCTGTGTCGCTCTGAGTTCGCATGAATAAACGAGTACGCCCGACAGGATTTGAACCTGCCGACGAATTCGACGCAACTTGCCTTGCGCCTTGCGGTTGCGTGCCTTGCGAACAATGCCGCGCTGCAAATGCGCTGCATTTCAAGGACGCTGAAAGGCAGTGTCCTTCATGGAATGACGCTGAATTGCAATTCCTCATCGGCGCCTGGGCCTCGCTTTCGTCGGATCAGCGTAGGGCGATCATCGCGCTCGCAGGCGGCGAGCCTACATCATCCTAACCGAACGTTCCCCGATGTAGCGGAAGTACCCGCGTACACTTGTAATTCACTGAGTCTGCCTTCGTCGGCTCGTCATCGTCGGGGTTCGCCCCGTGAGGCCGACATGTCCTTGGCCCCGACGATGATGAGCTAGAGAAGGCGGACCGAGCTACGCCACACATTCTCGTCCGTAGCACCTGCCTTTGTTGGTTGGAATGCGAGGGGTTTTCGATCGTCGCGTCAATCGCGCCAGTCTGTCGCACCACCGGACTTAGGTGGCATTTACGTGAATGTCCTCGGTCGACTTCACCGACGCAGTTTTCACCTAACGCGATGGTGGCATCTGGGTGTCGCACCGACGCAGGATGGACGCCTATCAGTGCGCGCTTAGGACACACCCTCAAAGCGACGGTTGGCGCGCGGGTTTGGCGATAGTGCCTCGAGCGAGTTTCTTGGTGACTCGAGAGGTATAGGGGTGCGTGTACGCGAACTCCGAGTGGCCATGCCCCGCCGGTCTACTGCGGTGCGCCGTTCAGCTTGTGGAGTTTCCGCACTAACGGACGATTAGGCGTGCCACGCCACCCGTGATCTTAGGTTTATTCATCGAAGTGTGGCAGTTGCGGGAGCACCTACTTTAGCAAATCCCGAATGCTGCGCGGGCGTCGATGGCGAGCGGCGTATTGCAGCGGCGTCTCGCCGTGGGTGTTCGGAGCCTCTCGGTCGGCGCCAGACAGCAGTAATACCTGAATCATTTCCTCATCTCCGTAGGCCGCGGCGTAGTGGAGGGGCGTCTCGCCCCAGAGCTTCACGTTGCCGTCGAACATACTTGTCGCCACGTTACTCTTGGCGTGCAAATTAGGGTCGGCCCCGGCGTCGAGCAGTACCTTGGTCGCCGCCGTATGGCTTGTTACCGTGGCCATGTGGAGCGCGGTCTCTCCCTCGCCTGGCATTGCGAGATTGGAATTCGCCCCTGCCGCCAAGAAATGCCGAAGGAACTCAACCTTCCCCATAAAGGCGACGAGCATCAGCGGTGAACCCTCGCTCATCCCAGTATAGTCAATGTCCGCCCCCCGACCGACCAACAAGTGAGCCATTTTCAAGTGCCCCTGGCCGCAGGCTTCGAGGAGCGGCGTCACGTTGTAAGGATTCGCGGCGTTGACATTGGCACCTGCGGCAAGAGCTTCGCTTGCTTTGGCAAGGTCGCCAGCCTGAACTGCGGCAAACAATACGGCATCGCAATTGTTTGATGATGTCATGGATTACCTTTCGTGGTAACGAAAGCCGGGACGCACCGCGGTGCGAATCATTATCTCCATTGCTTGTCCCCACGGCCGACCGACCTTACTCACCTGCCCGGCCCGCCAAAGTGAGTAACGAACCCCGCAAAGCAAAACGCGGGGCGAGTCAAGTGCAGCACTTGGTTCGGCATGTCTTGACCGCCTACCAGCATTACCGACTCACGAAATAAACGGAGGCAGACTTCAATGCCAAGATTTCTCGGAAACTCGCCGGCTTCTTCCACGCGTCCCACCGCGCCGTCCGACTGATGCTCACGCGGTGCGCGACTGTGGGGAATCTCACGCCTCGTCAATTGCCTTGAGCGTATCGAGCACCAAGTCAAATTGGCCGGAGCAACAGGGGCAGTCTTCCAAATGGTCACGCACGTCCCGCAATACACCGTCGATCGGCGCGCCTTCGAGAACGCGTTGCGTGTATCGATCCAGTTCATCCAGGCATTCCGGGCAGGTCAGCTCGAACTCGCGCGTTCTGTGGATCATTGTGAGCAACCGCCCCACTTGTTCAGCATTCAACGCCATGATCGTGTCCTATCCCCACGCTTCTTGAATGTCTTCGCTGGTAAAGCCGGAAGCTTCGAGCCCACGACGCAACTTCTTCCGAGCGTCATGCAGCAACTTGTAGATGGAGTTGGTGTTCGTACCTAGTGCTCCGTCAACCCCCGAAGTTCGGGTTGGCTTGAGGGGTGGGATTTGGGACACTTTCGGCAACACGGAGGTG
>CAZGMU010000579.1:0-2620 GCA_964526975.1 uncultured Planctomycetaceae bacterium | reverse complement strand
GCGGAAGTCCGGCGATCGAGCCGAAGTTGCCTTGCTTGTCGATGAGCAGGTACCGCATGTTCCATTCCTGGGCCATGCGGACGAGTGTGGGGTAGATGACGCTTTCACCGTGCGGATGATAGTTGCCACTCGTGTCGCCGGAGATCTTGGCGCACTTCACGCGGGCCGCGCCTGGCGACAGGTTCAGGTCGTTCATCGCGACCAGAATACGGCGCTGCGACGGCTTGAGGCCGTCACGCGCATCGGGCAGCGCGCGGCTGACGATCACGCTCATCGCGTACGTCAGATAGCTGTCGCGCAGCTCGTCTTCGATCGGCAAATCGATCAGTCGTGCGGCGACGGCTTGGGCTTCGGAGTCTTCGGGATTAGTTGGGTCGGTTGGACCAGTCGACACGAGTGAGTCCTTTCAGGCGGAGATCGTAACAGCGGACACTAGAACGCAATTTTAACGCATCTAGGGGTGAAATGTCAGCAGGCAACGGCTTGACGATATGTACCACAAATGGTACACTTTGGATTGCAGGGGCTCGTGCGAAGGCAAGTATTGAGCGCAGATCATATCGCGGGAGATGAATCCCAAGCAGAAGCGGGGGATTTGCCATGTCGAAGCCACGTATCGCGGTTTTCTTCTTCAGAACCGATCTTGGGACTGAGCCGGTACGCGATTGGTTGCAGGAACTCCCCCGTGCGGATCGTAAGACAATCGGCGAGGATATCAAGACGGTTCAATTCGGCTGGCCGATGGGGATGCCATTGGTTCGCAAGCTCGAAACAAACCTTTGGGAGGTGCGCTCGCAATTAGACCGCCGTATTGCGCGCGTGATATTTACGGTCCAGCAGGAGAGATTGGTTCTGTTGCACAGTTTTATCAAGAAATCGCAAAAGACTCCTCCTGCGGATATCGATATTGCGCGACGCCGATTGAAGCAATTCAAGGAACAAGAGTGATGAAAAAGAATCGTTATCTTGGAAGTGATTTCGACGACTTCTTGAAAGCAGACGGCTTGCTGGCTGATGCTGAAGCTGTGGCGATTAAGCGTGTCGTTGCATTGCAGCTTGAACGAATGATGAAAAAGCAACGGATCACGAAGGCGGAATTGGCTCGACGGATGAAAACGAGTCGATCGGCATTGGACCGGCTGCTTGACCCGGAGAATGCGTCGGTAACTCTCCAGACTCTTGAGCGCGCGGCGCAAGCGTTGGGCAAGCGATTGCGCGTGGAGTTCGCCGCGTAATAAGCTGTCGCAATGCGTACTCCCCTAAATTTGGCTTTAAGGCGTGTTTCTAAATAGCAAAATCTGTTTTTGAAATTCTGTCGCGCCGTTGTTCTTGTTTGGAGGAATATATGATGAGCCTTGTTACCGGTAGCGGCGCCTCATGGCTCATTTTAGCTGCGTTGTCGTTAACTGCGGTCGAAGCGGTTGGCATGGGTGAGATTCTTGGCCAGGCGAAAGAGCAGCACGGATTGAAATATGACGTAACCGTGTACGACCATGGCACTGGTCGGGTAACAGTTACCATCAAGATCGCCGATGAAGGCCGGATGGCTCCGCTTAAGTCTGTCGAATTGCATATTCCAAGCGACGACACATTCAAAGATGGCGGACATATGGCCGACCTGGTGCTATCGATTGCCACGACGAAAGAGAATGGCAAAGTTGTTGCGCGCGTTCACCTAAGAAAGGACTGGGCCCAGCGAGCCAAGATTTGGCTTTCAAGTCTGCATTTCGATGGAAAGCGGCTGCCGTTCCTAACTACAAGCGTCAGTCATATTATTCCGGTCGCGAAATACATGACGAATACTCCGGCACTGAAAAACCCTTCGAATCCTACTAGTGAATCATCAAAGGTGAGTGTGGTGCCGGCGGTGCAATTGCCGACTGCCGAACAGAAGCAGTAGTTCTAGTTGCGACGTCGTGCTTGTTTCGCTCGAATTCGCTGCTGCGTGACAAGTGCACGCGGAAAGCGGTAGAATGCTGATGCAGTTAATGCTTTTCTCGGGGGCGGGGGCGCCCTGGCTCGCTGGTGCGAGTGTTGTTTAGGGATGAAGGATTTGCCGTGACCACTCGACCGTTTGTTCATCTGCATTGCCATAGCCATTACAGCCTGCTCGATGGGGCGAGCCCAATTGACGAGCTTGTTTCGCGGGCGAAAGAGTTGGGCATGACGGGGTTGGCGATCACCGACCATGGCAATTTGTATGGCGCGCTTGAGTTCTACCAAGCCTGCAAAGGCGCGGGGATCAATCCGATCGTTGGTTACGAGGCCTATGTCGCTCCCGGCAGTCGATTCGATAAAACCACGGGTGGGCAGGGTGAGTCGAGTTACCATCTGACCGTGCTAGCGGCCAATCGAACGGGGTTTAACAACCTCATCAAACTTTCTAGCAAGGCGTTTCTCGAGGGCTTTTATCACAAGCCTCGGATCGATCGCGAACTTTTGGCCTCGCATAGTGAAGGGCTGATTTGCTTGAGTGGGTGCGTCTCGGGCGAGTTGAGCCGCAGTTTGCTATCTGGGAATACCGAAGACGAGGCGATGGCCCGTGGCGAGGAGCATGCTGCGTGGTTTCATCGCACGTTCGGCGATCGCTACTTTATCGAAATTCAGAACAACGGCGTCG
>CAZGMU010000578.1:0-2623 GCA_964526975.1 uncultured Planctomycetaceae bacterium | reverse complement strand
CGACCGCGTGCTCGAAATCGTCCGCCACTTCGCCGCCCAGGAAATGCCCATCGCCTCGCTCTGCCACGGCCTCCAGATCCTCGTGGCCGCCGGCGTCATGGCTGGCCGGCGTTCCCAGGCCTACCCGGCCGTGAAGCCCGAACTTGTCCAGGCCGGGGCAACTTGGGACGAGCCCGCGCCAGGCCTCGATAACGCCTGCGTTCACGGCAATTTGGTCACGGCGGCCGCCTGGCCCGCCCATCCCGAGTGGCTTCGGGCCTTCCTCCGCCTCTTGGGCCCCGTAGAATGGTGACGACCGTTCTAACCCGCACTATTTTTGACGTATTTGCAACCGCCGATTACGGTGAAGGTTGGAACAACTCTTCATTCCTTCGACAGAAGCCGCTTCAACAGAAGCCCGCTTCGGCAAAAGCCCGTTCGCAGAATCTGGTTCGCAGAACTTCTACAGGTAGAGGCATGACTTCGAGATTTGGCATCACGGTAGCGATCTATTTGTGCATGGCCGTCGGCGCGTCGGCCGAGGTCGTTCGATTTGAAACGACCATGGGCAATTTCGACATGGTCCTCAACCCGACCAACAACGCCGTCCTCCAAGGGCATGTGGACAACATGCTCGAATATATTCGCCGCGAGACGTACACCGGCACCTGGATCAACCGTGCCGACACCGGCTTCGTTCTGCAAATGGGCGGCTTCTACTCGCAAACCAAGCGGCCGCAGTTCACCAGCGAGAACGTCCGTAACATCCGCGGTCTCAATCCGATCGAAGGCGAGCCCGCGGCCGAGAACCCTGGCTTGTCGAATACTGTGGGCACCGTAGCTCTCGCTCTGTCGGGCGGCGCCAACGGCACCAATCAAGACAGCGGCTCCAGCAGCTTCTTCGTCAACCTGACCAGCAACGATTTTCTAGACGCCGACTTCACCGTCTTCGCCGCCATCTCCGACATGACGGTCATCAACAACATCATGGCCCTCTCGACGCTCGATCGCACGCAAGACCCGGTCTTCGGCGCCGATCCTGGCAATCTGGCCTTCAGCGATGTGCCCGTGCAGAATGATGGCAACCAGGTATTCATCAAACGCGCCTATCAGATTACCGACACGCTGGCCATTGCCCAAAGCATGGCCGCGGTGCAATCGGTCATGTCGCAATCAGCCCAGGCCTTCGCAAACGGCGCTTCGGCAGCCGCGATGGCCACGCCAGCCGGCAGTGGCCTGTCGTCTACAACCGTCCCCGAGCCCACTAGCCTGGTGACAGGAATCAGTAGCTTCATCGGCTTCCTGTTCCTCAACCGTCGCCGGCGGTCGTAACCAGCCGTTACGGTACCGTCGGCAGCGTCGGAGCGGTGGCCGAGTCGTCGAACGCCGCGTCGTTTGGCACGGTGTTGACTGCGCCGATGTTCTTCGTGTCGGTGACGATCGTGTCATCCCGCTCGAAGATGTTGAAGTCGCCCAAGGTTTCGGTGAGCGTAAAGGCTCCCGCGCCGCCATTGGCTGTGTTACGCTGTGAACCGGAACCACCCAGGTTGAGCAGGATGCTGGCCGCGCCGCCGTTCGATGTCATGTCGAATGGGGTGCCACCGCCATTGCTGTTCGTAAACAAGTTGCCCTGGATGGTAATGTCCATCGAGGTTGAAGCCTGGCTTCGGATATTGGCCGTGGACGAACCCAGGCTGTTGTTGGTGAAATTACTGTCCGAGATGAGGAAGCGAGTCGAGTTGGCCGCGGCGCTGGCGCCGGTGATCACGAGGGCGCTGGCATCGCCCGCGATGAAGTTGTTGCCGTTGCGAATCGTCACATCGGCACTGTTGAGCGTGCCGCCGGTCGTGAGCGTGAACGCCACGTCGCCACTGGTCGAGGTGTCGATGTCGGTGCTGTCGACGAGCAGGCCGAAGTGACCCGAGCCGTTGGCTGCGATGTTCACATTACGCTCCAGATCGCCGTCCAGGAGCCGCAGAGCGAACGATTGCGTGCTCGCGGCGAGAACGTCGATACCAGCGCCGGCCGAGTCGTCGAGGTTCAGGTTCGAGATCGTCACGTCCATCGCGGTCGTGGCCGCGGCGGTGTGGTCGATGTTGATGCCTTGACCAGCCGTGCTGTTGACGATCTGCATGTTGTTGATATCCACGTTCGTCACGTTGCTCAGCAGGATGGCGTCGCCGGTCGTGGTCAGCGAGCCGCCGGAGTTCTGCGTGGTGCCGGTGCCAGTGATTGCCACCTGGCCACCCGTGACGTTCTGCATCCGAATGCCGTTCGTGGCGCCGTTGGTCACGTTCACGCTCTGGAAGTTGGCCGAAGTGATCGCTACATCGGTGAGCTGCAGACCGACACCCGTGTCCGAAGTAATCGTATTCGTACCGCCCGCCGTAAGCGTGACGCCGTCGTTCGCTACGAAACCGTCGCCCGTGACATTCACGTTGAGGTTCTGAACATTAGCGTTGAACGTGCCGCTGCCGCCCGCTCCGTCGATGACCACGCCGTCGCGGCTGGCTGTGGCATTGGTGACGGTGACGCGATTGAGTTCGGCGGACATCGTCGTGGCATTCGTATGGAGAATTTCCACGCCATTTTCGTTCGCGGTGTCACCCGCATTTTGCACCGTAACGCCATTGAGCGTGACATT
>CAZGMU010000577.1:1251-2637 GCA_964526975.1 uncultured Planctomycetaceae bacterium | reverse complement strand
GGCGACTCGCTGTACAGCGCGGCCGAACAGTTTTCAGACGAGCCGCAAATGTGGGTGCCCAAGAATTACGACGAACTGAAAACCAAGCCGCAGTTGTGGACCGAGACGGCGGACCGGAAGACGCAGTATTTTCAAAACGGCGTTTCGTATTACCGCAGCCAGGTGCGCGGGGCGCAGGTCGTCGACGGGCTGAGCAAGACGTATTTGTGTGGCGAGAAGTTTTTGAAGCCGGAGTATTACGAGGATGTGAACGGCACCGATGCGCCGAGCATGATGGGGGATAATCAATCGGCGTGGGCCGGCTTCGAGTGGGATAATCACCGGGTGGCATGGAACCCAGACTCACGCTGGACGAAAGACGTTTACCAGCCCCGGCAGGACGGGCCGTCGCCGGAATATGCGGGCTGCTTCGCCTTCGGGAGCGCCCACCCGGGCTCGCTCAACATGGCCTTCTGCGATAGCTCGGTGCGCGATGTGGCGTACGACATCGATATGCAAGTCCATCGGCAGCAGGCGAATCGGCTGGATGGCAATTGAGCGAGATGGCGTGAAGGCGGCGCAGGATATGCGAACGTTGTCGCGACCCAGAATGGGTCGGCTATATAGGGAGATAGCCGTGGCCGTCCGGGAATTTCGGGTGGCACGCCCTGAGTCTTCGAAGGGCGTGGAGCTGTGCGGCTCGGAGAACCACGCTCTTCCCCAAACGTCAGTAGTTGGTAGGGTGGGTGCTTCATGCACCCACCTTTTCGGAGCCATCGGCCGTAATCAGCCTCTATACCAACCTCGTGGGTGCGAGAGCACCCACGCTACGTTGGTTTGCAACGGATTTTAATATTGCCACGTCATGCTCAGGTCGAGGCCGTGAGCAATAAGTTGCGTACCGCGAATGCCCGGGAACACGGGATCATCACCGCCGCCAGCTTGAACTGGCGGCAGGTTGCGCGGATCGACCGCCAGGCCGGGCGGCAGGTGCGAAGCGGCGCGGGCGACGTCGCCCCAGAGGATCACGTTGTAGCCGGCGTGGACCGACCAGCAGCGTGTGACGCACGCGCCGACGCCGAGGCGGAACTCGGGGATCACGACGACACTCGAATCGTGGTAAGTGCCGATGTTCGTTTCGCTCGAAGTGAGCAGGCCACCCGCGAGGTCGGTCGTGTCGTCGCCGGGAACCGACGTGATCGTGCGGCCACTGACGGTGACCGAGCGGCGTTGATTGCCGATCGCCATCTTGGCCGTGCCGTCGACCCACCACCAACAATGTTGTTTGTAGCCCTGCAAGCCGATTTCGCCGCCGTTGAATTCGTTGCGGGTGCGGAAGCGATCTTGCACAAGGAACGTAGTGCCGGGGACGAGCGGCGACGTGGTGTTTTCGAGGACCGTCAGATT
>CAZGMU010000577.1:0-1241 GCA_964526975.1 uncultured Planctomycetaceae bacterium | reverse complement strand
CGGTAATCGTGAGATCGGAATCGTAGTTGTAGTAACGATAGCCGCCCAGCCCGGCCAGGCGCGATTCGTTCCCGGTGCAAGGATCGCAGCAGCTCCACAGGCAGCGGGTGACGGTGAGGCCGGCGCCCTGGAAGCTGTCGCCAGAGCGAACGCGGGCGGTGCCATCGAGTTCGTCGGGCACGGAAACGAGCTCGGCATCATCTTCGCCAAGCTCGCTATTGTAGAAGGGACGGGCGACGATCAGATCGGCGCTCGGTTGGCTCAGGTAGTTGTAACCGCCGTTGCCAAGATTGAAGTAGTCGCCGCCAATGCCCCAGTTGTGGCAGCAATCAAGCCAGATGCCAGTGGAGAGGCGGAAGCCGCTGCGCCAGCCGTCGTTCACGGTGTCGTTGCCGGCGAGAATGATCGTGTCTGGATTATCGAGCTGGCCGGCTTCGTCGAGAGGGGTCGTGGAAGGGCTGGCAGTGACGAGCGGCGGAAGCCGGCGGCTGCCGCCAAGTTGCCAGTAGATCCACTCGGCCCCAAACCAGCCGCCGTGGCAGAGCTTGTTGCTAGGTGATCCACAAGCACTCGGGCAACCGCAGGAGGGCTCGTAGCAATCGCAACAGGCATCGTTGCAGGAGAGGCCGCAATCGGCTTCGTAAGGGAGCGAGTCCCAGCCGCCCTCGGCAGTCGAGCCGGTGGGGCTGCGAAAGGGATTGGTGACCTGCTGGGCGACGACGCTCGTGGCGCAAGCTGCCCATGCGGATGCAAGTAAACAACAAGCCACAGCAGCGCGGCGCAGCCGGCTGCCGGAAAAGAACGAAGCCATGATTTCCCCCCCTACACGACGAGACGAGCCACTCAATCGCCAGCGATAAGTTTGCGGGCAGTATGGGTCGTGACGCTTACGTCATCCTTTTGTATCGGCGAAAGCTGAGCGAGTCTTGGGAGAAATGAAGTGGGGGCGGAGCAGGTTTGGCAAAGATTCAGGGATTGATGGTCGCTAGCGATGATGGCGTTGGTGGGAAGCTGTCAGAACCAGCTAAAATAATGAATGGAACCACAAAACCACAAAGGACACGAAGAGTCTTATTAAACAGCTTCGAATGACACGGAAGATTGTAAGTAATTATTAATAAAAGATTTATGATCCGAGATCGGTTGGAGGTTAGGCGCTCGCAGCAAGGGTTGACTGCATATGTAAATTTGTTGTGGTTATCTAGTTGACTCCACCTACCGCAACATCTAGTATTTGGGCG
>CAZGMU010000576.1:0-2641 GCA_964526975.1 uncultured Planctomycetaceae bacterium | reverse complement strand
TCGCCGAGCCAGAGGGGCGTCTGCCTTTTGTAAACGTCACGTATGCCGGCTTTATTGGCTCGGTCACGGGAATGAATGATCAGCAAGTTTCGATCGGCGAAATGGGCGGCGGTGGACAGGGGAAGTGGGACGGCACGCCCATGTCCTTTCTCGTCCGTCGAGTGCTTGAAGAAGCCCGAACACTCGATGAAGCCCTCCAGGTTTTCAAAAACAGTAAACGCACTTGCGAATACTACTATGTCATCGCCGACGCCAAGAATAACTCGGCCGTGGGTTTGGATGGCAGCGCAGATCGTTTTGTTGTGGTCCAGCCGGGCGAATCTCACCCGCGGTTGCCGACACCGATTCCCCATACCGTGCTGCTCTCCCACGGCGATCGCTACAAAAACCTCTGTCGGATCACGCAAGGCGTACTCGACGAGCAAGAAAAATTCTCTGTCGAACGGGCCATTCGCTTGATGGATGCTCCCGTGGCGATGAAATCGAATTTGCACAACGTTCTGTTTGCCCCGGGGCTTGGCAAGCTTTGGGTGGCAAACGCTTCGAGTGATAAGAAGCCGGCATGGACCCAGAGGTACCATGAATTTGACTTCCGTGCGCTTCTTAGCCAGCCATTTCCTACGACCGGCAAAGAGTATCCGATTCATCAACTGAGCAAGAAATGAACCGCCGACTATTACGCAACCGGTTTGTGGTTGCCGCTGTAATCTGGTTAACGGGATGCTTCGCGGCAAACGCTGCGGAGAAGAACGCGCGTCCCAATGTCATCATCATCCTGGCAGACGACCTCGGCTATGGCGACCTTGCCTGTTATGGCCATCCGAAGTTCAAAACGCCCAACCTCGATCGCATGGCCGCCGAGGGAGCGCGACTCACTCAATTCAACGCACCCACGCCGTTTTGCGCGCCAACGCGAGCCTCGTTAATGACGGGTCGTTATCCATTCCATTGCGGTTTGACAGCCAACCCGGCGCCCGATTTTGGCGGCAAACATGCCAACTTGAGTCTGCCTGGTTCCGAGATCACTCTCGCTAATCTTTTTCACGACGCGGGTTACGCCACCGGCATGGTAGGCAAATGGCACCTGGGACATGCCAAGAAGGAGCATTACCCGGTTCATCGCGGGTTCGATGATTATTTGGGTATCTTGTACAGCAACGATATGAGGCCGGTGCAACTGATCGATGGCGAGGAGATTGTCGAATACCCGCTGGTCCAGGCAACACTGACCAAGCGGTACACCGAACGCGCGTTAAAATTCATCGAAGCGCACCAAAAGAAGCCTTTCTTTTTCTACTTCGCACATGCGATGCCACATAAGCCGTTGGCTGCATCGGAAAAATTCTACAAACAGAGCGGGGCAGGGCTGTACGGCGATGCGATTGCCGAGTTGGACGACAGCGTGGGTCGGGTACTGGCCAAGCTCAAGGAACTTAATCTCGATGACAACACGTTGGTGATCTTCACGAGCGACAATGGTCCCTGGTATGGCGGCAGCACCGCCGGGCTCCGCGGCATGAAGGGAACAAGCTGGGAAGGTGGTCATCGGGTGCCAATGATCGCGCGTTGGCCCGGAAAAATTCCCGCCGGGCACGTGAGCAAGGAGCCTGCCGTGACCATGGATCTCTTCGCCACGGCACTCGCGGTCGCCGGTATTGCGTCTCCCAAAGATCGCGTGATCGACGGTGCCGATATTCAGCCCTTGTTGACGTCCGACGCCAAAAGCCCACACCCAACCATCATCGGTTGCCAAAGGCAAAATCCTGCCACGATTCGTGATGCGCGCTGGAAACTCCACGTGGTACCAGCGAATGGTCGCCCCCCTCGAGCGCAGTCGGGAGCTAAATGGATCGATCCTCGGGCACCGGATGGAGTTACAATCCTGGCTCCTTACGAACAACCTCAGCCCGCTGATTACCCGGGAAGTTCTGCAGGCGATGAACCAGCAGCGATGCAATTGTTTGATCTCTCGACCGATCCAGGCGAGCAACATGATGTTGCCGCCGCCCACCCGGACGTAGTCAAACGCTTGAAAGCCGAATTCGATGCCGTAGTCAAAAGCTTATCGAAGAACAATAATTCGTCACAAAAACAGGTTCTTCCGCAATCCTAGTGGGGACCATCCAAATTACGCCGCAGATGTTTCCTCGTTCAGTCCGAGGGCCAGCGGTAATTACCTACCCCAACGGGGTTGAATCCAGGAATGCGGGAGAAGGACAAAAACCCTTACAGGGTATCGCATACGAAGCTCCCACATCTCCCAGGGTAGGTCGCCGTAGCGACCAACGCTGGGCTGAAAGATCCAACCGCTTCGCGGTAAAGACCAAACAATTCCGCCACGAAAATTTCTGAAGAACTCCAAAACAAGAGTTGTAAGAGGTGCTTGCTCCGGTAGTCACTCAAAGTCGATTACTCGACTGCCTCTTTCTCCGCCACTCCTCGATAGATGACACTTGCAGATGCTTCCTATTATCCAAATCTCGCTGGATATCCTGACAATTGACGAAGCCGTAACGACTGCGGAGATGGCGCTGCGTGCGGGAGTCGACTGGCTGGAAGCAGGCACGCCGCTGATTATCGCCGAGGGAATGCATGGCGTCCGGGCGCTTCGCGAACGCTTTCCGGAAACGCCGATCGTGGC
>CAZGMU010000575.1:0-2650 GCA_964526975.1 uncultured Planctomycetaceae bacterium | reverse complement strand
CCCAGGAAGTCGACATGGCCATCGAGGTAGGCGGTATTGATGCCGCCTGGATGGCCGCTGCGGGGGGCGGCCGAAATATAACCAAAAAGCCCTAACGGCCAGTTCCATTTGAGGCAGGGCATGCGCTGCAACTGGGCGTCGGCGGCCAGGTCGGCGGGGCAATCGAGCACCACGTCGGCATTGGGCCCGACGGTATTCGGCATTTGAGCCTGATAGGCGTAAAGATTGATCGGAACGTATTGCGCCAAGTACCCCAGGCTCGTGTCTGGGTGCATGTCGAGCGCTAGAAGCGTGGAAGAGTTCCAGGGGAGGGCCCAGGCGCCGCGCTCGTCTCGTTCGTCGTCGAGTGTGCGGACCTCGGTGAAGCAGAGGGTTTTGCTTAGCCCATCGGTGACGCGCGAGGTCTTCTGGCCGGTGGAGATCAATGCACCAGGATAGAGGAGTTGCAGATCGGTATGCATCGGTGAGCCGTAGGCGGCGTAGTTGCCTTTGGCGAAGCGTTTGCCGGCGGTGTACGTGGGGTGGCTGTAGAGGCGGCCGCGGGCGTGGTCACTGGGGCAGAGGTAGGTTGGCACGCTCGTCTCTTGCGGCTCGTTCGGTTGTTCGAGAACGGTTCGCGATAGATCAAATTGATCGTGGAGATTGTTTTCTTCCATGAAGGGAAGCAAGATGACGGCCCAGCTAAACATCTTGCCGGACATTTGATCAAAGACAGGGTAAGGCTGACCATTGTAGTTGAGCGTTTTCGCGGCGACGATTCCGGAGGGTGGGAGAAGCTTGTGGACGTCGACGTACCCGTGGGTGGCCAACGCGATTTGCTTGAGGTGGTTGGCGCACTGCGTGCGGCGGGCGGCTTCGCGGGCTTGTTGAATCGCGGGGAGGAGCAGGGCGATGAGGATCGCGATGATCGCGATGACGACTAGTAGCTCGACGAGCGTGAAGGCGTTTGCGGTAGGTTGGCCGAGCGGAGGCTGACTTTTCGCTAAGCCGCGAGCGGCTTGAGGGTGGTGGTGAAGGCCCGCTCGGCTCGCGGGCCCTACGGGGCTCGAAAAGTGTCGCCTGGCTCGAAAACTAAATGGAGGCCGGTTCATTACGAGTCGAAGGCGTCTCTGCTGGAGAAAATGGGGGAAAATTGGCCAACTACCCCCCGCTGGCACGAACAAAGCTCGCACGTGGCCTCTAAATCAGTATAGCGGCGAACGCCGTGTTGCCTACAATCTGGAACTTGCGGAGTGATGGGCAACCAGGGCAATGTGCCGGATTTACCGAATGGGGGAGTTTTCCACGGCAGTGGTTCGACCGCCGATTACCGTATTCCCTATAAACCGATTTTCGAACCCAGAGTAATGGAAGTTTTCATGAAGCGTTTTTGGTTAGGATTGTTTGTGTTTGGTTTGATTCCCGCGATGACTGTTTTTGCACAAAATGATTTGCCGCAGGGGCCGGGTGGCGCGCAGCCGCAGGGACAGCCTGGGTTTGGGCAGCAGCAACCTGGTGGTCAACCAGGCGGGGCCGCGCCGGCGAATGACCCGGCGTTCTTGCAGCAAGTGAGCTATGGCTTGGGCCGCAACTTTGCCATGAACTTGAAAGACAACGAGATTCCGGTGGATATGCAGGCGCTGATGGCCGGCATCAACGACGCGCTGCGTGGCGCTCAGCCGAAGTATAGCGAGCAGCAGCTTGAACAAACGCTGCAGGCATTCGGCAAGCAGATGCAACAGCAGGCCATGATGCGGATGCAGCAGCAGGCGGCGAAGAATCAGCAGGAAGAGAAGCAATTCATGGAGCGGAACCGCCAAGCACCGGGCGTGCAGACGACCGCCAGCGGCTTGCAATATAAGGTCTTGCAGCAGGGCAGCGGCGCTTCGCCGACGATCGCTGATCGCGTGAAGTGCAACTACCGCGGCACGCTGCTCAACGGCACGGAATTCGATAGTTCGTTCAAGCGCAACATGCCGGCCGAGTTTGGCGTCGGGCAGGTGATCGACGGTTGGAAGGAAGCGCTGCAGAAGATGAAAGTAGGCGATAAGTGGCAGCTGTTCGTACCGTCGAAGCTGGCGTACGATATGGAGCCGCCCCGCCCGCCGATCGAACCAGGCTCGATGCTGGTGTTTGAGATCGAGCTATTGGATATTGCGCAGAAGTAATTGCGTCTCGGCAGATCGTTGGGCGTTCACGGCTCTCAAAAAGAAAGCAGGCCGGGATGCCTGCTCGCGAATTGAAATTTGGTAGTCAGTGAAGCCGCGACCGTTGGGGTCGCGGCTTTTTTTATGGAGGGAGCTTGCGGCGGCGAGCGGGACTACTGGGGAACCTATGCTCCGGTCGTGGCGGAGGGTTTTCCTGGTCCTATGCGGCGGGGGTTGTTTGCTAACACGGATAACATTAGCGGGCTGACGTTAGAAAATGCGACAAAAGAGCGCATAGCAGACTAAATTATAGCCCTTTTCATCGATTTTTCCGGTGCAGCCGCTTTTCAAGGAGCGTTAAACCGGATATTTTAGGGCAACTTTGACGGCTGGTCGGGGCGGCCGCAAAAGGACGCCTTTTCTGACAGAGCACTACCGGCAACCTATATTACCGTGACCGCCGATTTGTGGTCGCGGTTGCTTGCTTGACTGGCAGCTGTATCGGATTAGAATCGGCAGCATTA
>CAZGMU010000574.1:0-2652 GCA_964526975.1 uncultured Planctomycetaceae bacterium | reverse complement strand
TCCGTATCACGGTGCGACACACGGGCGGGCGCGGGGGCTTGGGGCTACGTCGACGCGCTGGGGCGGTGCCCTGATACCCTTTCTTCCCGAGGATCTTGCTGCTCGCTCCTTTTTGGGACTGGAGGCTTGGCCTGTCGATTTCGACGAGATCGCGTCATTCGTCCCAGAAGTCGAGCATCTTTTCGCTCTCGACGATACATCATACGACGAGGCATTCCTTGATGGCTGGCGTGATCGAAAGCTTTTTCCACGAGGCGACGAGGATATCCTGCCTCGTTTTGCGAAATGGCCAAGCTTCAAGAAGCGCAACATTGCCACGCTTCTACGCCCACGCTTGGATCGCGACGCTGGAATGATGGTGTGGCTGAATGCCACGGCGACACGTTTCGATATCGACAGCTCTGCTGGGCGCCTGACAGGAATCGGAGCATCCGCGCTCTCGGGGCGCAAGCTTACGGCGCGTGCAAAGGAGTTCGTGATATGCGCTGGGGCGATCGAAAGCACGCGGTTGCTTCTGCTGCTGCAACGCCAATCGGCCGGGAAGGTGTTCTCCGGCTGTGAAGTTCTCGGGCGAGGCTTCCACGATCACGTATCGCTGACCGCTGCTACGATTGAGACCAACCAGCCGATAGAGCTCAACCACCTAGCTGGCTTCCGTTTTCATGGAGCCGGAATGCGTAGCACCCGCTTCGAACTCTCGCCTAGCGCACAGCGTGATGAGCGTGTTGCCAGTAGTTTCGGTCATATTAGTTTCGAAACGTCCAGCCAAACTGGATTTGATGCACTGCGAGAGGCGCTCCGAGCATTGCAATCGACGGGACGCCTAGACATTCGAAAAATGACAGGCGTTGTGCGTGATCTTCCCTATCTCACACGCGCCGCTTGGTGGCGTTTTGGGAGGCACCAACTCCTGTGGCCTATGCCGGCGTCCTATCGGCTTCAAATTGTGGCCGAGCAACTGCCGAAACAGCAGAACCGGATCATTCTCGCGGACGAACAAGACGAGTTGGGTGTGCCTCTCGGAAGTCTGGCATGGCAGATAGGTCCCGATGAACTTCGGGCAGCCGAAGCCTTCTCCCGGCGCTTTGAGGCATATTGGCAACGTCATAGACTTACCGCTTTGGGAAGGCTCGTCTGGAACTTTGACCTGTTGCGTAGCAAAAGAGTCTCGATAGAGAATGTCGGAGACATTTACCATCCCGGTGGAACAACACGCATGGGGCTCGATGGCCAAACAGCAGTCTTAGATCGAAATCTTGTTGCGTTTGCGGTGCCAAACCTTTCGGTGGCAAGTACTTCAGCATTTCCTTCGGGCGCAAGCGCCAACCCGACCCTGATGTTGATGGCGTTCGCCCTCCGTCTCGCAGACAGATTGAAAAAAGCTCTGTGATCCACGTCATCATCCTCACGCTCGACGAGGAGCAGCATATTGGCCGCTGCATCAACAGCTTAAAGGGCCAATGCGCTAGCGTAACAGTGATCGACAGCGGCTCAAAGGATGCCACCGTCGCCGTTGCCGAAAAACTGGGAGCTCAGGTATTCAAGAACGCTTGGGTTAACCACGCTACTCAGATGAATTTTGGTATTGACGCGCTTGTCGGTAAGGGGGGCTGGCTTCTCCGCATTGATGCCGATGAGGTGCTCGATCCCGACAGTACTCAACCGCTAGCCGAAGCTATTAAAGCGGCAGACCCGAATGTGGATGGGTTGCTGGTACGGAGGCGCATCCATTTTATGGGCCGCCGTATCCGCCATGGCGGCATCGAGCCAAGTTGGCAGTTACGTTTGTGGCGCAACGGGAGGGGTCGCTGCGAACAGCGGTGGATGGATGAGCATATCAAGGTGGTAGGTAAGGTGGCGAAATCCGGGATCGTTCTCAGCGATATCAACCTGAATTCGCTCACTTGGTGGACCGCCAAGCATAACTCCTACGCCTCACGCGAAGTGATCGACATGCTCAATCGCCGTTACGGTTTCATGCAAAGTGATGGGCTCTCACAATGCGGCGCGAGTTCGCAGGCAAAATTTCGCCGCTTTCTGAAAGAGCAGGTTTACGGTCGCGTGCCGAAAGGCCTCCGCGCGTTTGTTTATTTTCTCTACCGTTATCTTATCCGGCTCGGTTTCTTGGACGGCGCCCCCGGCTGGTATTTCAACGTGTTGCAGGCGTTTTGGTATCGTACACTAGTCGATGCGAAGGTCGCTGAAATCGAGGCTCGAACAGTCCAAGATGGGTTGTCGATCACCGACGCCATAACTGCATGCACGGGCATCGTTCTTCCAAAGGTTGTCCCTAATGCCGACGATGATTTGCCAGCACTATGAAAATCTCCATTATTACTGCTGTCCACAATCGTGAGGCAACGATCGTTCAAGCGATCGCGAGTGTCCGTGAGCAGATATGGCCTGATGTCGAACATCTGGTCATCGACGGCGCATCCAACGATGGTACGCTGGCGGCCGTTGAAGCGGTGCGGCATCGCAACATGTTCGTTGTCAGTGAGCCCGACGGCGGCATTTACTACGCCCTCAACAAAGGGATCGCATTTGCCACCGGCGAGGTAATTGGGCTTATGCATTCGGACGATTTCTTTGCGGATAACCAAGCGCTAGCAAAGGTCGCGACAGCCTTCGGCACGCCAGGCGTTTTGGCCG
>CAZGMU010000573.1:709-2654 GCA_964526975.1 uncultured Planctomycetaceae bacterium | reverse complement strand
GGAAATCCGCGGCTTCAATGATCAGCTTTGTTGTCATGAGCATCATCAGTGTTTGGCAAAGGAGCGGACCACCATTGCGTACGAGGGCAAACACGGTCGCATATGGTGCGAAAAACGTGGACGCCAGCACGCTTAGCCAGATCGTTGCGACACCGAGCACGGCGCACGTGAGAAAGAATCGGATGCTCACGCGCCAAAAGCTCCAGTACTCGCGCTGCGTGAAAACATAGATCATGGTCGAGCAGAACACGGCTGCCACGCCAGATAGCGCGACACTCCAGGCTAGCCACCGTACCCATGTCGGATGGCTTCCCTCTGCAGTTCCGGCAACTGAAGCCGATCGTACGATAAAAATCGTGATCGAATAGAGAAACGCTAGTGTGGCAAATGCTCCGAACGCCACGATTTCGCGGCTTAGCCAAGAGTGTCTCAGGCCGAGTACCGCCCGAAAAGCAAGTTGCGGGCGTCCGAGATGCAGCAGGCTGGCGCCGAGTGCCAAGAGACCAAAGCCCAGTGCGGTTGCCGCATGCAGTGGGAGTAGCGTTGCCAACAGCTGGTGGTCTAGCCAAAGCTCCAGGGTCAAGCCAACGGTGAAGGCACCCACTGAGAGTTGCGTCAGCACTAACATCACGACGAGCGGCCAATGCGCATGTTGGGGGTTAACGCGCGTGTAATCCGCGGGCAGCAAATTGCGGGGAAAGGGCTTACGCGTTTTGTATATTGTCGTTGGTAGGGTGATTTGTGGGTCTGGTGCTGCTGGTAGGAAGTTAGACGCCTCGGCATCGTCGATTACTTGCTCACGTTCGACCAATCGAATAGTGATTGCTTCACTCGGACACGCCTGCACGCATGCTGGAGGTTCGCCGACGGCCAATCGCGACGAGCACATATCGCATTTGCGGACAATGCCTTTGCCAGCATGATATTTGGGAACATCATACGGGCACGCCAAAGTACAGTACTGACAGCCAAAGCATTGATCATCCAAATGCTTAACGATGCCGGTAACCGGGTCTTTTTCGTACGCGTTGACTGGGCAGGCGACCATGCAGGCGGGCTGAAGACAATGATGGCACGCCGCGGTTACGTGCTGCATCATGGGCGCAACACGAGTTCCGCCAATCAGGAGGCCGACATCGCGCCAAGTTTCTTGTTCGTCTAATCCGTTCAGCGTATGACACGCTACAACGCACGCCTTGCAGCCGGAGCAGCGATCAAGATCGACTTCGAACGCGTATTGTTGACCAGGACCTGGCGGCGTCGCGGGGAGCAGCGTTCGATAGAGTTCATGGCTGCCGGGGGCCGGTCGTTGTTCGGTTAAGGCTATCTGACGGCCATTGGCATGCCAGGCGCTAAAGTTGTCGACGGCGGAAAGCGACTGTTGCTCATCGAGCAACTCGGCAAGTAGCGCTGGACCGCTGGGACGTTCGGCAACGAGGGGCAGTCGAGTCATGCCGGGGATCTTTCCACTTCACGTGCCTGATGCGGTGCAGACAACGGCGTCGTGGGCGTGGCCGTTGCAGAGCGTCGCCAATTTGCAACCGATCTCGGTCGCCATCACGGGATCGAGCATTTGGGGCGGGGGCAGCTCGACATACACCCGCCCGTCGTCGACCTTCACGCGAAAGGTGTTGATTCGGTATTCTTCGCCTTCGAGCGACTCGCCTGACCGCAGCGAGAATGTCTTCTTGTGCAGTGGGCAGGCGACCTTTGGTTCGTCGCCCGCGGCGCCGATGATACCACGTGAGAGCACAAAAGCCTTCTTATGTGGGCACATGTTCTGCGTTGCGTACCACTGGCCGCGACTGGCGAAGTTGAATACGGCGATCTGCGATTTGCCATATTTGACGGTCGCACCGCCATCGAGTGGGAAATCGTCGGCAAACCCAACGGCAACCCAACGCAGATCGTTGCTCGATTGTTGTTCGAGTTCGCCAAGTAGACG
>CAZGMU010000573.1:0-699 GCA_964526975.1 uncultured Planctomycetaceae bacterium | reverse complement strand
AGCGAAACTGTTCCAGCGAAACAAAGTCGCTTGGCCAATCGGCCGGTCGGCTTTGACCGCGCTCGCTGACGAACTCGATGCAAGGCTCCGACTCGTCGCTGCCGACAAACTGACGAAACTTACGGCGCTTCTCTGGATCGCGAACAACGGCCGCCCACTCACATTCATACGTATCGACAAGCCGTTGCGTCATATCCTCCAGTTCGGCCGCGATACCTAGCTTGTCATGGACAACCACATCGCGGATATGGTCGATGCCACCTTCGAGTTTTTCCAGCCACACACTCGTCCGCGTCAACCGATCGGCCGTCATGATGTAGTAGGCCAGAAAGCGGTCGATAAACTGGAGCGCGGTGTCTTCATCGAGATCACTAGCCAATAAATCGGCATGACGGGGCTTCGAGCCGCCGTTGCCGCAGACATACAGATTGTATCCTTGCTCGGTCGCGATCAGCCCGACGTCTTTGCTTTGGGCTTCGGCACATTCTCGAATGCAACCAGAGACTGCCATCTTGATCTTGTGGGGCGCTCGGATGCCCTTGTAGCGATGCTCCACTCGGATCGCAAAACCGACCGAGTCTTGCACTCCATAACGACACCAGGTTGAGCCTACGCAACTCTTAACGGTGCGCAGCGCTTTGGCATAGGCGTGACCGCTTTCGAAGCCCGCGTCGACGAGCTCCTCCCAGATGTCTGGCA
>CAZGMU010000572.1:582-2661 GCA_964526975.1 uncultured Planctomycetaceae bacterium | reverse complement strand
TCGCCTCCCGCGCCCACAATTGATCGATATCGGGATCGGCTTTGTCCAGGCTGTTCACTGTTCTCAGTTTTATGGTCGCGTAATACGCCACTACCTACCAAATGTAAAAAGAAAGCTCTGCTTCCTCTGTGTTCTCCTGTTTCGACTCTTCCAACTTAGGAACTCTAACAAAACCTTCTGGCAGAGGGGGACAGTCCCATTTTGCTCCGAAGACTCCGCAAAATTGGGACAGTCCCCGACGGTTTTGTTAGAGTCCCTTAAGAGCAACCCATCAAGTAGCTGAAAGTGCGCCGCGTATGTACGGTGTCGACTCTCGCTTGATGGTGTCACCACGACCATTGCTATCAAGGTTGTTATATCGATTAGAAGGTGACCACGAGATTATCGCCCGTGGCCATCAGGTGTTGGCGACTGCAGTTCAAGAACTTGCCGCTTGCCTCGTTGGCGAATCGCGGGCTCTTCAGGATTGGCGACCTCAATCGTAGGTGAACACGGAGTGTTGAGATGAGGAACGGCACTGGAGTCCTGCGGTAAGCCCCTCGGATGGCCTTGCACCTAAATTCGATTGTGGGAGGCGTCTCCGACGCCGATAGCGCGCCGCATGACAAGATATTTTTATTGGGCGAACCGAATTCGCGGTCGGAGACCGCTCCCACAGAATTTAGGTGCAGCTCTCTCCTCGGATGAGAAACGAGTGCGCAAAACCGCGAAGTATCATCAAAAGCCAGCAATTCCATCGCGATAGTTGTTGTACTTTCGCAGCCTACAACGCAAAATACAGGCCAGGCATGTCCTTCCTGGGAGTATTGAATTCTCGATAGATCACCTTCATGGAGCCTTGAGAATGTTCCGAATCGCGCCGCGCATGGTTGGTGTTGCAGCGTTTACGCTCTTCATTTCCACGACTCACGTTGTTTCTGCTGTTTCTCCTAATCCGCTGGAAAATGCGTACTGGCATTTTGATGAAGGGCCAGACGGTAGCGACGTATCCACGACCGCTGATTCCGTACGGGACTCGATCAACGAGAACCACCTGGATATTTTTGATGCGGGCGTTGCGCCAAACTATACATCTCTGACCGCGCCGACACCGCTCAAGAGTGGCTATGCGAATTCTTTGGCATTGGCATTTACGCCGAATAACGATTTGATCACGCTCTTCCAAGACCACGATCGCGGTACCGCCGGCCTGGGTAAGCATATCAACAACGGCACGATTGCAAATGGCGGCGGTTTCACGCTCGAGGCCGCATTTCGTCCGGATAGCTTGGGTGCCTTCCAGGCGATTGTTGCCAAGGAAGGCCGGCCGGCGGAGAACGATGGGAACTCCAACTCCCCGCTCCCGACGTTGGCCCTCAAGATTCGTGGTGATAACCACACGTTGCAAATCGAGCAGTTTGACGGTGCCAAGAATCTGGTAAGTGTTGCTTCGCAGGCTGCGATGAACGCTGGGCAGTGGTACTATGCGGCCGTGGTGAATAGCGGAACTGAATTAAAGCTTTACCTGGACAGCAATGATGGCAATGGATACCAATTGCAAGGCACGATGCCGGTGAACAACGCGCTCTACCAGGGGCCTAACGGTTATGGCGAATCGCCCGCACCGGATTGGTCACAATCCTGGACCTTTGGCCGTGGCCAATATAATGGTGGGCCAACGGATTTTTTCAATGGTGTGATCGACGAAGTCCGGCTTTCGAACACAGCATTGCAGCCATGGGAATTCTTGTTTGCGCCGCAAGGCGACTACAACGGCGACAAGATCGTCGACGCCGGCGATTACGTGGTCTGGCGTAAGACGAACATCTTCGGCGCCGAGGGTTATACCCTGTGGCGAAACAATTTTGGCAATGACTATAACGTGCTGGCAACGGGAAATACGGTAGCATCGATTCCAGAGCCGGCCAGCCTGGCGACTGTGGCCATCGCACTAGCAGGCATGGCGGGCTTGCGCCGCCGCCATCGGTAGTAAATTGATTCGGGCCAAGCTGGAACTACTCGAACCCCGTTTGTACCTGTCCGGCACCGGGCTGACGGGGCAGTACTTCTTCAATAGCGATTTCACCGGCCTGGCTGGGA
>CAZGMU010000572.1:0-557 GCA_964526975.1 uncultured Planctomycetaceae bacterium | reverse complement strand
TTGAGGCGGTGGCGTTCAACTGGGGGGCAGCGTCGCCCGGTTTTGGCATGGACGCCAATACATTCAGCGTTCGTTGGACGGGGCAGGTGCAGCCGCGGTTCACCGAGCGATACACTTTTACGGCACTCAGCGACGAAGGTGTCCGAGTTTGGATCAACGGCCAACTGGTAGTTGACGATTGGCTGGCACATACCGCGCGCAACTCGGCCGGCAGCATTGATCTTGTAGCGAATCAGCTCTACGACATTCGCGTCGATTACCGTGAGGAAAGTCTCAACGCTCGGATGGAGTTGTATTGGTTCAGCCAGAGCCAATCGTATCAGCTGATCCCGGCGGACCGACTCTATACGAGCCCTGCGGGGCTACTTGGTCAGTATTCGGATTCGAGCGGCCACGGGTTCCAGCAGGTCGATGCGGCAGTTGATTTTAATTGGGGGGCTGGCGCGCCGGCCGGACTGACGAACGATAACTTCCAGGTGACATGGACGGGAAGGCTGCAGGCCAGCTACTCCGAACTCTACCGCTTCGCGACGACCAGCGATGATGGTGTGCGTCTG
>CAZGMU010000571.1:1722-2675 GCA_964526975.1 uncultured Planctomycetaceae bacterium | reverse complement strand
TGCTCGTGCAGCGCGACGAGCACGGAGCAATGATCGGCGCTGATACCCATCGACGACTCGGTGTAGCCGACGTCATTGATGACTTCGCGGACGACCTTCTGCATATCGACATAGGCTTTGGTCGTGATTTCGCCCGCGATGACGGCGAGGCCGGTCGTGACCATCGTCTCGCAAGCGACGCGGCTCATCGGGTCTTGAGCGAGAAGTGCGTCTAACACGCCGTCCGAAATTTGATCGGCCAGCTTATCCGGGTGCCCCATACTGACCGATTCACTCGTAAATAGATGCTTGCCGGATGACACGTGACGCGCTCCTCGATGGGCTCAGAAAAATGGAATAGGTGAAGCCGCTATTATAAATGCAATTCCCCAGCAACGGCAACGGCTGGAACGCAGGCTGTGATGTCATTTGTGATTACGCTCGCAAGCCTCGTTGCCTGTAGGACGGGCAATCCTGTCCGTCTTTCGAAAATCGACGGACAGGATTGTCCGTCCTACGACTAACCGGTATTACTGCCGACGTGTGGCCCCCATCACAACGAAGCAGAAATGTTTACAATGAGCGGATGGCACGCTGGCCCCGACATGTCTGGACGTCGATTTTTACCTACTCCACGGTATTTGTACTGTTTCCGTTGCTGTGCCTGTTGGCATACGCCTGGGTGAAGGGCTGGATCTTTTGATGCAACCGCTGCTGAACTGCCAAGAACTGGCCGCACACGTGGCTCCGTTTCGACAGGAGCATTTGCTTCGTTACTGGGACGAGCTTGACGATGCAGGTCGGCAGACTCTCGCATCGCAGATCGCATCGATCAATCTTGAGCTAATTGGTCAACTTGCTCGGCAAGGCGCCTCGACGCAGGATTGGGCGGCTATGTCTCGGCGGGCAACGCCGCCGCCAGCAATGCGGTTGGCCGACAGGGAACGGGGTGCGAAGTGGTCGGCGGCCGACGC
>CAZGMU010000571.1:915-1712 GCA_964526975.1 uncultured Planctomycetaceae bacterium | reverse complement strand
GGCGGCTCTAACGGCTGGCGAAATCGGCGTGTTGCTCGTAGCAGGCGGACAGGGGAGCCGACTCGGATTCGACCACCCCAAGGGAATGTACTCAATCGGGCCGGTTTCTGGAGCTTCCCTGCTACAGATACATTACGAAAAGGCACTGGCCACGGCACGGCGATACGGAGCACCTGTTCCTATCTATATGATGACAAGCCCGGTCACTCATGAGGAGCAGCACCAGTACCTGGATAAGCACTCTCGCTTCGGATTGGCGCCCGATGATGTTGTGCTTTTCTGCCAGGGAACGATGCCGGCCGTTGACGCAAAGACGGGCGATTTGTTGTTGGCCGACAAAGGATTGCTCTTTCTCAGCCCCGATGGCCATGGCGGCACCGTGGCGGCCTTGGCCTCTAGTGGCGCGATTGAGCACATGCGGCGGCGCGGTATCCAACATCTGTTTTATTTGCAAGTCGACAACCCCTTGGTGCCGATTGCCGACCCGGAGTTTATCGGTCATCACCTATTGGCCAATTCGGAACTTACGTCGATGGCCATCGCCAAGCAAACGCCGCAGGATCGACTCGGCGCGTTTGCGATGATCGACGATCAGTTGCAGGTGATCGAATACAGCGACCTTCCTGATGACGTGGCCTCGAAACGAACTGCGGATGGTTCACTGGAGTTTTGGGCCGGCAGCATCGCCGTGCATCTGTTTAGCGTGGCGTTTCTGGAGCGGGCACTCGCGCTTAAGGATGCCTTGCCGTTCCACATTGCTCGCAAGAAGGTTCCTTATATCAGCGGCGATGGCCAGC
>CAZGMU010000571.1:0-905 GCA_964526975.1 uncultured Planctomycetaceae bacterium | reverse complement strand
AATCCATTCGTGGTTGAGTATGCCGAGGCCGATGTTTTTGCCCCGCTCAAGAATGCCCCGGGCGCGTCGCGCGATACGCCGGAGTACGTCCACGAGTTTATGACGGCTCAGCATCGCAAGTGGCTCGAGGCGGCAGGTACCAAAGTTGTGAGCGGCACGCCGGCGGAGATTGGCCCATTGTGGGCACTCGATGCGGAGGCGGTCGCCGCGCGATCCGATCGACCACTTGTTGTCGATTCGCCGACCTATTTCTCCGGACGATAGGAGGATGACCACGACGACTCGACGCACACGACGAGCGAGACAGGATAACAAGATCAGCAGGATGAACAGGATTTGTACGAACAGAATTCTTATATCCTGTTCATCCTGCTGATCCGGTTATCCCGTCAAAAATCCGTCGTCATGCCCTCCGCGTCATCGTGGTTAACTGCAAATGCAATACGAAGTCGAGCAAAAGCACCGGGTGTTGGAGGTGCGGGCGCTGGAAACGCAGCTGGCGGAGCGCGGTGTTGAAATTGGGCTGCCGATCGATCAGGCGGATCGTTACTTTGCGCATCCTGGTCGGGATTTCGCCAAGACCGATGAAGCTTTGCGGATTCGTACGGTGGGCGACAAAAGCCTGGTAACGTACAAAGGGCCAAAGATCGACACCACGACAAAGACTCGGCAAGAGCTTGAGCTGCCTCTCGATGGAAGCGACCAAGGCGGATTGAAGTTTGCCGAGTTGTTGCAGCTACTCGGCTTCAAGCAGGTGCTGGTGGTGCATAAGCGGCGCCGTAAGTTCGAGATCGAACAGGCTGGCTGCATGGTTGAAGGAGCGATCGACGACATCGACGGATTGGGAACGTTTACAGAGCTCGAGCTAATGGCGGAGCAATCTGAGCTCGAAGCGGCGAGAGCGA
>CAZGMU010000570.1:0-2684 GCA_964526975.1 uncultured Planctomycetaceae bacterium | reverse complement strand
GGAAAGATTAGCCTGCGCAACCGCGTCTGCCGCGGCCGAGCGAATCGAGACCGATGCCTCTGGCGACAACGATTGCAGGAGCAACGCGAATTGCGAAGCGCTGACTTGCGGTTGCTGGCTTACCAGAATGGAGATTGCTTCAACTCGCAGTTCTGCCGGATGGGACTCGCTTTCAGCAATCGTTGTGAGCGCCTGGGCTATCTTTTCGTCGGCTGCGGACTCCAGCGCGTACCGTCGCGCTGCTGTGATCGCCAGCGGCAATTCGCCATCGCCCGGTCGAGAAATCGCCCCTCCAATCGCTGCAATCCAGGCTTGTGGCGGAGCCTTCAAGTTCGAATTGGCCATCACTCGCATCGCAAGCAAACGAGCTGTTACGGGAGAATCTTGCTTCGTCACCGCATCGGCCAATAGTTGTTGGACAGCGGAATTGCTCGCAAAGGTGACCAACATGTTCTGTAGCGGGGAATCTGGCGCGATAGTATTTTCAGTCGTCCGAGCATTTGGGAGCAACTTGAGTTGCTGACCGAGCCACTCGGCCAACTCATTGCCCCAGTCCGGATGTTGCGACACAACCCACCGCGCTGCTTGACGCAGCACCTCGTCGGCCGCTCCCATGTGCGGCAGGACGTCGGTCGGTTGGATCTGGCCGTTCGGCATTTGATCGAGAGCAATGAGCGCTGCCGCGATCGTCTTTGGCGAACGACTTGCCAGGCCTTGTCGCGTTGCCGTCGGGTCAGCCAATTCAATGAGCGCATAGATGATCGAGTGTTGGAGCATCCGGTCGTCTGCTTCGGCCGCTGCGGCGAGTAACTTCGGCACCGCCCGCTGGTCGCGAATTCTCCCCAGTGCCTCCGCCGCGATTCGGCGTGTTGCCGGCGATGAGGCCGGCAGCAAGGCTTCCACTTTCCATGCACATTGTTCATCCGCATCACGATGCAGGCTCACACTCTGTAGCGCGATCCGAGCGACTATCGGATTGCGATCCGCGATCAGTTCAATAATCATTTGCCGGGCAGGTTGCGACTCGATTTGCGATAGCGCCCAAGTTCGCGAAATGGCTGCCATTTCCCCGCTGAGCGAATAGTTCTCCGAGCCGCTCTCTTCTTTCCCTATTGCCGACGTAGCGTTGGGCTTCGCCAGTGTATCGATAAATGCTTCTACCGCCGGCGACTTTCTCCGTCTCACAAATTCACGCGTCGCACGATTTCGCACCGCCGGCCGACCGTCTTCCAGCAACGTCCATAGCTGTTGTGGGCTTTGCTCCGCCCATTGGATTTTTCGTCCCCGCGGGTCGTTCGGCGATTTCGCGCCAATCTTTCGCACTCGATAAATGCCACCTAGCACTTCCGGCTTCCACAGTTGCGACGTCGGGCAGCACAGCTTATACCACCCGCCCGTATCGACGACGAGCAAGCTCCCGTCCGCATCGACTTGCACGTCCGTCGGATGAAAATCGACGAAATCCGACCAAACGAAATCACTATCTTCCGTCGTGAATGTCGCCCCGGCCGGTTTCAACACATGACGCGACACCTTTCGCAAGTTGAACTGGCAGAGAAACAGATTGTCGCGATAATCCGCGCCGAACACATCGGAGTCATACCGTTCCAACCCCGCGCCCGCCGCTGCGTTGATCGGAGTGAGAATCGGCATGAGTTCGCCGGTCCGCGGGTGTCCGTCGAGCACACCGTGGTCCTTGCCATACACACCGCCATAGACAGCATGGATCAGGCCGTCGTATCTCGGATTCACATGGAAGAACGTGCCTGACAAGATTCGCTCGCCGTCTGGCATAAACGTCACATCGACCGGGTTGTCCATCCCGCCGGTCATCACCGGCTCGAAGCCGCTACCGTCGGGCCGGCAGCGAAAGATATGAACGGCTTTCGTCTTCCACTCGCGGCCATCGACCACATGCGTCTGCTCGGCAAACGCGCCCTTGCACCAATAGAGATACCCATCCGGCCCCGCATAGGGCCCATGCAGATCGTTCGCACAGCCTGTCAGGGTCTTTCCCTGAAACCACTCGACGCGCTCATCGGCCACTCCATCGCCATCTTTGTCGGTGAGCTTCCAAATACTAGGCGGAGCCGACACATAGAGCGACCCATCGAAGAAAAGCGCGCCCTCTGGAAACATCATCTGTTCCGCGAACACCACGCGCTTATCGAATTTGCCGTCGTCGTCGCTATCTTCAAGTCGCACGATTCGGTGCGGCTTCAGCTCCAGTTGCTTCTGAACCGGATCGTTCGATCCGGATGATTCCGCGACGTAGAGCCGTCCCTCCTCGTCGAACGACGCGACAATCGGCCGCTCCACAAGCGGCGGGGCCGCCGCTAATTCGATCGAGAACCCAGCGGGCACCTTGGGCAGCGCGGGGGAGCTCGGCGAAGCGGCGTCGGCAAGTAAAGCTGTTGTGGCTGAGAATACCACCACAGTTACAAAAAATGTCGATGAAACCTTCATACGCCAACTCCAACGGCAATCGTCAGTATTGCCGTTGGAGTATAACGTGCCGACGCCAATTTTTCATCCGTGGCCCAGCTTAGGGATGACTCAAAAATAACTTCGGCAGAATAGGATTCACCACGGACTCGCGGAGGACACAGAGAAGACGGAAGTAAAGACAGAAGAACACGAATTACCACGAATCTACGTTCATCCATCAGAATCAAGAATGAGAC
>CAZGMU010000569.1:0-2687 GCA_964526975.1 uncultured Planctomycetaceae bacterium | reverse complement strand
ATGTCTTCAATCCCTGATTCATTTGTAACGGGCCTGCGAAATACAATTGGGTTGCAACGTCCATCAATTCACGCGCTAAAAATCGCGAATCCGCGACGCGGAGGCGGTGCTAGCACTGTGGCGGCGTGGCCTAAATTGTCTTTTTGCCGACGTTGCTATTCGATGATTCGAATTCCATTTCGAACGCTGCAACCGCATCCGGCAACTGGTCGAAGCGCCAGCGGTCGGGTTGAATCGTGCTAAGATTGGCAGCAGTTTGGCGGAGCGGCAAATGGGCCTTCGCCACGACGAACTCGATTCCTCGCTCGCGAAGCTTGGCTACATAGTCATGCAATTGCTCGGCTGCGGTGATGTCGATCGTTGGGATTGCCCGGGCATCGACAATCACTTGTCGCACAGGTGACTTCTCCTGCGAGATAAACCATTCGATCCGCTCGATGAAGAACCGCACGTTTGCGAAGATCAGCGGTCCGTAGAAGCGATACACGACGAGCCCTGGGATTGTGCGGGCCGCAACGTCGTCACCCACGTCGTGCAGCGTGGGCGAGTTCGGAATACGCCCCAGCAGGGCATCGTGCGGCCGAACGATCGCGGCGAGCACACCTAGAATGGAAAGGACGACCCCAAGCAAAATCCCCGGCAGCACGCCCAGCGCGATCACGCCAAGTGTCGTGACGACTGCCACAACGGTACTGAAACCGTGCCGTCGCCATAGATGACTATAAACGCGAAAATCGATGAGTGTGATTCCCGTGACGACTAAAATTGCAGCAATCGCGACCGAAGGGATCGTTGCGATCCATGGTGCGAGCAGGACAACGAACGCCGTTGTCATTGCCGTGGCGAGAAAGCTGACCATTTGCGAGCGGCCGCCGGTCGCGTCGTTGAGCAAGGTGCGTGTCTGGCTCGATCCAACCGCGAAACTGCAGAGTAGCGCGGCGGCAAAGTTTGCCGCGCCCAAGGCGACGAGTTCTCGATCCGGATCAATGGAGTATTCATGTTTGGTGGCCACCGATCGACCGAGCACGACGCCTTCGGAAAATGCCAGCAGCGCGATGCCCATGGCTGCGGTGAAAAGCGGCGCTGCTTCTCGTAAAGAGAGTCCCGGTCTGATTGGGTTCGGAATGTGCAGATCGACCGTGCCGATGACCTGCATGCCATATTGAGAAAAGTCGATCAATCGCCCCATCACCAGCGCGAGCACAAAGACAGCGACTGCCCCGGGAATGCGTGGGAATTTCCAACGACAGAGCAGCATTACGGCGACACAAGATATGCCGAGAAGAATCGTCGGGCCATGAACCTCGCCGAGCCGCGACATCCATTCCCAGAGGCGAATAAGTGTGTTGTCCTCTTTCAGTGAGATGCCGCAAAACTTGCCTAGCTGGCTGGCGATGATGACGACGGCCGCACCATTCATAAAGCCATGCAACGCCGGACTGGAAAGAAAGTCGGCAGCGACACCAAGTCGCAACCGTGCCATCAGGAAGAGCACGGCCGAAGTGAGAAACGCGAGCACCATTGAGAGCGTAACGGCTTTGCCAGGGTCACCGGCAGCCAGCGGAGCAATTGCTGCACCCACCAGCAGCGCGATTGCTGCGTCTGGTCCGGCAATCACATGACGCGAACTGGTAAAGAGCGCGAATGCGACCATTGCTCCGATCGACGCATAGAAGCCGGCGGCCGGCGCGCAATTCGCGAGATCGGCATAGGCGAATGCTGAGGGGATCAATACCAACGTAACGACTAATGCCGCGAGGGCATCGCCACGCAATTGCGACCGGTCGTAGCGAGCCAGTAATGCAAGGCCGGGAAGCATACGGTTTCACCATTTAACGAGGTGCAACACTATCGGTTATTATGAATCCCCCGTGTTGCGTTGGCTATCGATTGGGCCGCACGTTGGCCATTCACCCCAACCAGCAATTATCTCAAGGGCCACTGTTACACGAACCCAACGGTCATACAATGAATGCCAGTCGGCTAATTCGCTAAATCAACCGCGAGCGAAGTTTCGCGGACAGGCTTTGGTTCAGTTTGTACTGAGGAAACGGCCTCTTCAACTTTGCAGAATAAGTTGAACTCGTCGACGACAGTACCGTTCGCCCGTTCTGAGTTTGAGCGTCAAAACAGATATCCCATCCACGAGGTCGGTCGTATGAAAAAACAAGGCACCCATCGTGTCGTAGTCTTATGCTTGTGCGCATTTTTCTTGGCCCCACTTTGTAGTCGGGCCGACCAGGCTGCGGATGAGGCGGCGATCCGCAAAAACGATCACGCCTACATTGAGGCCTACAACAAACACGACGCGAAGGCCTTGGCCGCTCTGTGGTCGCCCGAGGCAGTGTACGTCGATCCGGATACGGGCAAAGAGGCGATAGGTCGCGAGGCGATTGAAAAAGAGTTTGCCGATACCTTTGCCGATCTTAAAGACGCCAAGCTTGAAATCGATGTGAGTGGGATCAAGTTTCTGTCGCCGAATGTGGCGGTCGAGAGCGGCACGGCGCGCATCCTTCGTCCCAAGGAAGAACCAGACGAATCGAACTATTCAGCGCTATTCGTGAAACACGAAGGAAAATGGCTGCTCGACCGCGTCACGGAACAAGAAAACGTCGCTCCGGAAGCGCCGCCGCAGTTCGGTTACGAGCACCTGAAGGAATTGGAATGGATGATTGGTTCGTGGGTTG
>CAZGMU010000568.1:2299-2705 GCA_964526975.1 uncultured Planctomycetaceae bacterium | reverse complement strand
CCGCCCGCATCGACGTCCTTTGTCTTCACGATCGCCCACTCGACCGGCTTCTCTTTACGCAGATTTTCCTCCCACGCCGCCATCCGCTCCGGCCAGTCAGGATGTTTTGTTTTGAGGCCATCCTCGATCTTCTTGATCACGCCGGCTGTGGTGACCCACTCTTCCTGCTGCTCCTTCGTGTAAACCGCGAGTTGTGCCTCGTGGCAATTATTGAGAAACGCAAACATCTCATAGTACTCAGTGTGCGTCAGCGGATCGTACTTGTGCGAATGACACTGGGCACATTGAATCGTCAGTCCGAGAATCCCCTTGCCGATCGCGTCCATCCGATCGTACATCGCCTCCATTCGGAATTGCTCGGGATCGAGGCCGCCCTCTTCGTTGATCATCGAGTTCCGCAAGAACC
>CAZGMU010000568.1:0-2289 GCA_964526975.1 uncultured Planctomycetaceae bacterium | reverse complement strand
GTGCGGCAACAGGTCGCCCGCGATTTGATCGATGATGAACTCGTTGTACGGCAGATCCTCGTTGAGCGCGTTGATCACCCAATCGCGATACATCCACACAAACCGCGGCTTGTCCTTCTCGAAGCCATCGGAGTCGGCATACCGGGCCACATCGAGCCAGATGCGCCCCCATCGCTCACCATAATGCGGCGATGCCAACAGTCGCTCAACTTCGCTTTCATACGTCTTCTCGGCAGAATTGCGTTCGAACGCCGCCAGCTCATCCAGCGTCGGCGGCAAACCGACCAAGTCGAGCGACACCCGCCGCAACAGCGTATTCGCATTCGCCTGCGGCGACGGCTTCAGCCCTTCTTGCTCCAACCGCGCGAGCACAAACGCATCGATCGGATTGCGAACCCACCCCTGATCCTTCACCTTTGGTATTTCCGGACGCTGCGGCGGGACGAACGACCAATGCGTATCGTACTTCGCTCCCTCCTTCACCCACTGCTTGAGAACTTCCACCTGCTCCGGCCGCAACGACTTCCCCGAATCGGCGGGCGGCATTTGCATATCGGGATCGGTGCTCGTGATCCGGTTCAGCAATTCGCTCCCAGCCAGGTCCGTGCTGTCGACCACCGTCTCGGCCCCATGCAGCTCGCCCGCGCTCGTCCACACATCCAACCGCAAATCGCCCTTCCGCTCCGCCGCATCCGGCCCGTGGCAATGAAAACAGTTGTTCGCCAAGATCGGCCGCACATCGCGCGCGAAGCTGACGACCGGTTCTGTCTCAGTCGCATTCGCACGCACGCACACCAACGCGGCAATCACTGCCCAAAGTGTCGCCAACGTTTTTGTGTATTTCCAGAACATCTATCGAAGTATGTGGATAATCAAAACTAAGTTTCATCTAGCAACCGCGCACTATGATACACGGAGAGAATTTCGACACGATTGGAACTTAATTCATAGATGATGCGGTATTGCCCGAAATATAGTTCGCGAACGTTGGGATTTCCCACTTCACGCACCACGTGCCCAGACTCGGGAAACGTCCGAAGGCGGCTTACAGTCGCCCTGAGCCGTCGAACGTACGCGGTGGCCGTATCTGGCGCGTCACGTGCGATAAACTTGCGTATTTCACGGAGGTCATCCTGAGATTGAATGCTCCAGACAATAGTCATTGAATCGCTTCATTTTCGAGTTGATTCATGAATTCATCATGCTCCATGAAATCGCCGGCAGCAATTTGCTGTTGGCCAATTTCGATTTTTCGCAGCAGCGTTAGCCGATAAATCGCCTGATCAATCGACGCATCGTCATCCAGTAGGGATATAACGTTAAGCATTTTTTCCTTTGTAGTCATGAAACCACCTCAGAATGCTTTAGGCCGCGCCTGCTTTGTTTCCGTTATGCGGTTCGCGCCCGTGCGAACGCCAAATCCAAATGTCTATCATAACTGTTCGTGCGACACTACCCGATCACATCCATCACCGGCTGCCCCTTGCCGTCCTGCGTCACGTAAAACGGCCGCCGCTCCACGTCGAATGCCGTCTTTGGGCTGATCCCCATCAGGTGCATGATCGTGGCGTGCATATCGGCGAGGCTCACCGGGTTCTTCGTCACGAGACAAGGCCGTTCCGCCGCCGTTTCGCCGTACAAGTAGCCACGCTTCGTTCCCCCGCCCCACATCACCACCGACGACGAACCGGTGAAATGCCGATGCAATCCATAATGGATCGGCAACTTCAGCACATCGGTCTTCGCTCGCGACTGGTCCTTGGCCTCGCTGCCGGGTACGCCTTCGATCATCATGTCGCGGCTGAATTCGCTCGCGAGCACGACCAGCGTCCGGTCCAACAATCCACGATCTTCCAAATCCAAGATCAACTGCGCGATTGGCCGGTCGATCTCCGACTTGAGTCGCTCGACCGTGGCGTGACCGTTCTCGTGTGTATCCCAATGAACGAATGGAATGTATTCCGTCGTCACTTCGACGAATCGAGCTCCCGACTCGACCAATCGCCGCGCGAGCAGGCAACCGCGGCCGAAACGGGTGTCGCCGTATTGGTCGAGCGTTTGCTTCTTCTCGTTGGAAAGATCAAACGCTTTCTTGTCGTCGGAACTCAACAATCGGTGGGCCGCATCCAGCGACCGCAGCATCGATTCCTGCTGGTACTCGCTCGCGTATCGGCTCTGCGGGCTCTCGGCCACCATCTTCTTGAACAACAGGTAGCGATTCTCGAACCGCCCTGCGTCCATCCCCTTCGGCGGCCGCACGGCCATCGAGGCGTCCTCGGGAAACGGCAA
>CAZGMU010000567.1:0-2705 GCA_964526975.1 uncultured Planctomycetaceae bacterium | reverse complement strand
ATGTGTTACCCATGTACCCGGACTGTTTTGTTACCCTTCTGCCCGGACCATACCCTGCTGCGGGCTAACATGCGGTTGCACCCGACGGCCGCCGGAACTGACACTGCACGGCCGCGGGTGAACCGCAGTCGTTATGCAGAGCCATGTGATCGGTTTGGGTTGGCCGCATCGCACTTTCCCGAGCCAGGCCAAGTCGAGCATCAGACCCGGAGCATCGGGGCGCAATCGGTCGTGGCATATCGCTTCAACACTGAGCGAGCCCGGCATCGCGAGTACCAACTGGGCACATTCAACATCGAGCCTACCCAAGGCCGCTGGGGTGGGCCGGTCGGCTTTCAATTCCCGGCGGGCCCCTCGGTCAGCCGGCCATCCGAGGCCTGCCTAACTCGCCGTGCAGTTGACGGCGGCGCGTGCGATGATGGCGCCGCCGCAACTGACGGCAAGCGTTAGGCAGACAAGGGAACAACATGTTCGAGGCCCTCACTGGTTTTCTATCCGCCGCCAAGGGGGTGACCCCAGTCATTTTGGCCGGGATCGCATTGGCGACGGGAATTGGGTTGTTCGCCGACGACCAGTTCATAACTAAGCTCGGCCTCGTTGACCTTCGGACCCAATATCGTTCTCAACTCGGCATTGTGTTTATTTCGGCCTCGTCGCTTCTCGCCGCACAGGCGGGTGCTTGGATTTGGCAACTTTCGGTCGGCAAGATACAGAGAGCCCGTCGAGGTCGACGCGAGCTCGCGTCTCTCCAAGACTCGCTCCGCTTTCTTACTCCGGAAGAGCAGGCCTATCTTGTTCCGTTCATTCATGGTCAGTCGAACACGCTGTATTTCCGAATCGAAGACGGAATTGCGGGTGGCCTCGTTGCGAAACGCATTCTGTATCGATCAAGCAATATCGGCCACAGGCTTACGGGGTTCGCTCACAACATTCAGCCGTGGGCGAAGGAATATCTAGATCAACATCCGGATCTGCTGGAAAACGCGACAGTCGAGCCCATAGAAACGAGGGGCTGGTAGCACCACAGATTGAGCTGCCTAACTTGCGTTGCACCAGACGGCGGCCGGTGCCATGATGGGCCGCCGCTGGTGAACGCCAGCGTTAGCCCGCAGATCAAAGGCGCAAAATGAACTGGAATGAAATTCTAGGCACAGCGCACGAACTGGCAAATAAGTTCCGCCTGGAAGGGTCCGTCGCCTGGTTTCGCGGCCATCGCAAATCGGACTTCGAACTGTCCTCGACGATTCATCGACACGTAGACCGGATCGTTGGCGGCCTAGCAGCCCCCCCTGATGATCTTAGCGGTCTCAACTTGTTGTGTGAGGAATACAAGACTGCATATCGGCGGTTCAAGGCCGATGCTTGGCCGTTGCTCGATCCTCGCGAGCGCTCACACTGGGGCATTGTGTTCACGCTGCAGCACTACGGCCTGCCAACAAGACTGCTTGACTGGACTGAGAGTTTCGCGTGTGCGGTGTTCTTTGCGCAATGGCGACGGCGCCGGAACGAAGAGGCAGAGATTTGGGTACTCGATCCGCAAAGCATGAACAAGGTGGCCTGTGGACAGGAAGGCCTCCTGACGATTGATGAAGATTCAAGTCGTGATCTGTTTGATCTGTCCCCGTACCATCCAAGGTACGTCTCGGATCGACAAAACACCACCTTGCCGACGCTCGCCGTTTCTCCGCTGTTCACAAGTCCGAGGATGACGGCTCAGCGCGCCGCTTTCACACTGAGCGGAAACTCACGGCGTCCTTTGAATATCGAGTTTCCGGAGCTCGTCTCGGCCGGTCGGCTCGTCAGGCTTCCGCTGCCTCCCTCCACATTCGACGATGCAGCGATCTTCTTACAACTGGCCGGCATCACGCCATTTAGCTTCTTTCCGGACATGCAGGGGCTCGCTATGCGGCATGAGAGCGAGGTCGAAAACCGTTTGGAACTAGTCCAAAGATTCTATTCGCGTGAGTAAATGAATCCGCGAACTGCGGGCTAACTCGGCATGCAGCCGACAGCGGCGCGTGTAAGAATGAGCGCCGCTGCGGCTGATGCCGGGCGTTAGCCCGACACGGGAGAGGTGAACGGTGAAAGCCATTGTCTTATGTTGTGCCGCCGCTCTCGTCGCCGGCACCTACGTGCGCCAGACGCCCTTCGCCATAACTGCCGACTGGGGTGCTCCGCACGCTGGATTGCGCATGGCAATCTCGTCGCCGACCACCGCAACTGAAACTCGTAGAGGCCCACAGTTCATTGTTGCCATCCAGAACGTGGGCGAGAGCGACTTCATCGTGAATCTTGGTTACATGATCTCCAACGGCACGGTGATGCTTTCAGAAGCCGTTCGATTAGTCCTCGCCGATCCGCAAGGCACGACCCGAGAGCTCGAGTACTTCGATCGACGGTATCCTGGCATTGCGGGTCGCGTGGACGATTTCGTCGTGGCCCTTCGCGCGGGCTCGTCTTACACGATCCGCGTCTCCTTGGATCACTACTGGTCGAGGGCGACGAAGGAATTCGGCATCAAACTGGCGCGTGGGCATTACCGGATCGAAGCGAGTCTCGACGGACAGGGGGCGCGCCACACGAATCTGGACACGCCCGGGATTGGGTTCCTGAACTTCTGGAAGGGCCAGCTGCGCTCAAATTCTTTTGCGTTCGAGGTCCAGTGATTTCTGTGAACGGTCGGCAAGATAGGTAACAGATCAGTC
>CAZGMU010000566.1:1940-2719 GCA_964526975.1 uncultured Planctomycetaceae bacterium | reverse complement strand
CAGAGCTACTTCACAACGCTCGGCGAGCTGGGCGAGTTCGTCGACAAGCAGAAGCTGCGTCCGCCAGCCGTTGTCATCGTCGGCGAAGTCGCCAAGCCGCGCGACATCGCCAATTGGTTCACGATCCGCCCGCTGTTTGGCCGAACGGTGCTGATCACTCGCCCCAAACATCAATCCGACGACCTGGCCATTCGCCTCCGCAATCTGGGAGCGAATGTTCTGCGGCAACCCGCCATCGAAATTGGTCCGCCAGCCGACTGGACCACGGTGGACGCTGCCATCCATCGCCTGCCCGAATTCAATTGGCTAGCCTTCTCCAGCAGCAACGGCGTCGAATATTTTCTCGGCCGTATACTGGAACTCGGCCATGACATGCGCCGTCTCACTAACGTGCGTTTGGCAGCCATCGGGCCAGGGACTGCCGCAGCACTGGCCGATTTTCACGTCAACGCCGACCTGCAACCAGACTCCTACCGCGCCGAGTCGCTGGCCGAGTCGCTTCACCCGGAAGCTCGTGGCAAGAAGATTCTGCTCATTCGCGCCAGCCGCGGGCGCGAGGTTCTTGCCGAAATGCTTACAGTTGCCGGTGTAATTGTCGAACAAGTCGTCGCCTACGAAAGTCACGATGTAGAAACGGCCAGTGAAGACATCGCCCACGAGCTCGCTGCCGGCCGGGTCCACGTTACAACCGTCACCAGCTCCGCGATCGCCCGCAGCCTCGTCCAACTTTTCGGCGACGAGCTACGCAAGACACGCCTCGCCGCCATCAGTCCGCTTAC
>CAZGMU010000566.1:0-1930 GCA_964526975.1 uncultured Planctomycetaceae bacterium | reverse complement strand
AGGTTTTCCGCCTGCAATCGTTGCCAAAACTTACACCACGGAAGGCCTCGTCAATGCCATTCTCACCACCCAACCTCATGTGACGTCTTCAGATAGATAAGGCCGTCCGGGAAACATCTTTCGTTCTTGCGGGGTTGTGAATACGGACTGAAGTCCGTGCGACGTGCGACGCTACCGACCCGAGACGGGTCGGCTATATGAGACGGGCGGCTAAAGAGAAGAGAGAGTTGGCGTGGGCGTCGACACTCAGGATGGAAGACTGCTCTAACTGGGATAGCTTCTATCCAGAATTGGTTTCGGGAGCTTTTTCTAAGCCTCGGGAGTCTTTCCTCGTCCCATCCTCGCTCGCTGACGTTTTGTAATCGCGGGGCTATTGGGTACGATATATGGCTGTACCCACGCAAAAATCAATCATCGCGCGGAATAGGATGATTTCCGGAACAGAGCCATGAGACAGCGATCGACACACGAGCTTAAAAAGATCCGAAGACGTGCTACGGTTAGGGCTACGGCGTTTGCCGCGCTATGGGCGGCCGTCAGCGGCGGTCTGGCGACAACTGCTTCGGCAATTACTGTCTACAATCGCACCGCGGCCGTAGCCAATGCAAACTGGAATAAGGTTGTCAGCGACGGCTATTTCTGGATCAACGGAAGCACGGCCAAATACTACGGCGCCGGGCAACCGGTGCCGGTGAATGTTCCAGGTGAGGCCGGTGGCATTGGCGATGATTGCGCCCACTTCGTCTCCAGTGTTTTGGGAACCCCGGGTGGCGGTTTGACCATCCCATCGCGCGCCGGCACCTACGGCGAGCCCGGGGCAGCCAGGCTCAACGAGCTGTTGGTCGGCAATTCCGCCGGTGGGTACGGCACGACGTATAAGTATGGCGAGTTGGTCTCATCCGTCAGCCAGTTAACGCCGGGCGATGTCATCGGTTACGATTGGGACGGCAGCGGCCACGGAAGTATGGGCGGCATCGATCACACCGTCGTGTACGTCGGCAACGGCAAGGTGGACAGCCATGCCACTTCCCATCTAGGTGCGAACTGGACTCTCGGCGGCGCCGACAACTATTTCTTTATTCACATCACTCTGCCAGACGCCATCGTGCCGACCGCGCCGAGCAACGTGTCGCCGGCGAGGAATACGTCTGTTCCGAATACCATGCCAACGCTCACCGCCAGTGCCTTCAGCGATGGCGCGATCGGAAGCACGCACGTTGCAGCCGAATGGTTGGTCTACAAAGGCCTTGCACTGGTGTACGACAGCGGTACGGATGCCTTGCACCTCACCTCCCTGACCGTCCCCACCGGCAAGCTCAACGTCGGAACAGCCTACACTTGGCAGGTTCGCTACCAGGACAACTACGGCGACTGGAGCAGCTATTCGACCGCCACGTCGTTCGTCACGATGCTTCCCGGCGACTACAACAATAACGGCGTCGTCGATACGGCTGACTATTTGCTGTGGCGGAAAAGCCAGGGTACAAGCAACGCACTTGCCAACGACGCCATCGGCGGCACAATCGGAGCGTCGCAGTTCAATCAGTGGCGCTCTCACTTCGGTCAAAGAGCGGGAGGCGGTGCGGGCACTCTTGCCGCTGGCGCCATTCCCGAGCCGGCGACTTGGAATCTTTTGATTCTGGCTGCCCTGGGCTCGTGGATACGCGAGCGCCGACGCGGCAAGCCATAACGCGCACATAAACTTCTCCCACCGCGCCGCATAATCCCGTTGCGGCAACCTTAACGCGAAACGTCTGACGTTTGATGATTTGTCACCAGTCGTCCGATCTCTTCCAGTAGGTCAGGCTCCGCCTGACAACCCTGACAGCGCGAAAGCGCTCGTCAGGCACAGCCTGGCCTACCCCGCACCTCGGCCGTTCGAGAACTGCGAGCCCGACCGCGGCGGTGCGACACCGTACCAGGCCATGAT
>CAZGMU010000565.1:2213-2729 GCA_964526975.1 uncultured Planctomycetaceae bacterium | reverse complement strand
TTTTGGGGGCGCGGTCGTCGCCCCAGGTGAAGGCCTCGTCGATGACGCAACCGAGCGGCGCGTCGGCGGCGCTATCGAGCTTGCTGTAGGACAGGTCGGCTTCTTTGTCACCGATAACGTAACCGGAGAGGGCATCGGTCCAATTGGGCATGCGGGCGACAGCTTTGGCATAGGGGTCGAGCAGCAGTTTATTCTCGTTGAAGCGATGCCCCTTGGCGGGCTCGTAAGGACCGTAGACCCGGTAGCCATAGAGTTGCCCAGGGCGGGCATCGGGCAAATAGAGGTGCCACACCATGTCGGTATGCTCGGGCATTACGATACGCTGGGATTCCTGTTTATCGGCGACGTCGTCGAACAAGCACAGCTCGACTTTCGTCGCGTTCTCGCTGTAGAGAGCGAAATTTACGCCGCGGCCGTCCCACGTGGAACCAAGAGGGTAGGGACGACCAGGCCAGACGCGCATGGGAGACTTTTCTTTCATTCGAACCTTCCTAGTTGGACGTCAGCAAGGTGACG
>CAZGMU010000565.1:0-2203 GCA_964526975.1 uncultured Planctomycetaceae bacterium | reverse complement strand
AATAGTTTAGCAATGCTTAGCGCTGGAGCGCCGTCGATTATTTCCGTTTCGATTGTTTGGCCTGCGAGCTTGCAGTGCCATTCACGTGGAAAATCATCGGGCAATAGGAGCCGAGTCGCGGCCCATTCGGGAGCGGGAGGGCCGTTTGCGACTGACTGCACGTTGCGGCGTGCAAGAAGCCGTTGGAAATGACGCGGGACGCAAGTAATTGCAATTTGGTTCTCATGGCGACGGGCAAAACCGAGAATGTGATCGGCTCCTTCGCCTTCGACCGCGAGTGGAATATATTCGCCAAACGCGAAGAGGTCGGAATGTGCTTGCCGAGTAGCCAGGCAGCACGCGGTAATCCATAGCTTGATATCTGGGTCGGGCCAGCGGGTGCTTAAATCGTTAACGGCGGCTTGAAAATCGGACTGAGCAGCTCGTTGCAGCTTTTCCAGTCGGGCGCGGCGGAACTGGTAGTCGACGGGCCGCCGGTTGTCGGGATCGACCAGGTTGAAGTCCCAAAGCTCGGTGCCGCGGTAAAAATCGGGAACACCAGGCAAAGTCGATTTGAGAACCAACTGGCTCAGAGAGTTCACATAGCCACCGGGGGCGATTTGATCGATGAACCGCGTAAGATCGGCGCGGAACGGCTTACCTTTCTCCGAAAAAAGATCGGCGATGAAATCGTGAATTGCCGCTTCGTGTTCCTCGGATGGATTCATCCACGAGGTGTGCTGCTTTGCCTCGCGGATTGCTTTCCGCATGTATTGGGAAATTCGGTCACGATAGTCGTCTAGATCGGTGCTGCCACCCTGCCCTGTGGGCCAAAAGCCGACGAGCGTTTGATAGAGGAGATATTGTTCGTTGGCATCGGGAACGGGGTAACCATCGACTTCCCGAAGATGCGGTTGATTCATTTGCCGCCAGCGTTCGACAGCTTGCGACCAGTCCTGTGGCACTTCGGAAAGCACGTGCAGGCGTGCGCGGAGATCTTCGCCGCGTTTGGAGTCGTGCGTGGAAGTCGCACACATCGAATGGGGCCAGGACTCCATGCGACGGCGCATGAGGCGATGAAACTCGTCGACTTCGAGCGGCTTGGCGTCTAGTTCGCCGCCGACTTCGTTGAGCGAAGCCAACGGATAGTAGCGATAGAAAGCTGTGTCTTCGACGCCCTTGGCGGCGACCGGACCGCTGACTTGCTGAAATTTGAGCGCGAACTGGCGCCGTTCGGCGGCCTGCTCATCGGTCAAGGTGGGTGGATGTTCTAGCAACAGTACCGAGGCGATGAAATCAAAGACGGAAAAGGGGATGGCGGGATTGCGCCGCTTGGCCAGGCGCACCGCCGTGGTAATCGTGCGATAGTCGGCTTCGCTGATGTCCCAGCTATCGCCGCGAGCATACGTGCGATAGACAGTCATGCTGGCGAGCACTTCGCGAAGGGCACGGCGCAAGACCGGCTGCGTGAAGTCGCGCGAGGCGCGATGGCTCTGAGCGATACGATAGAGCGAGTCGGTGAGCATTTGCAACTCGCTGGCCATGCTGCCATACAACACTTCTCGGCGACTTTCGTAAACGATCTGGGCCGGCCTCTTCGTGTTGTCTGTCGAGACGTTGTAGAAATCTCGGAGTTGGCTCAAGCCCTCTCCGCATACTTGCACGCGGCCGATGATGTTCAACAGGTCGTAACCGGTAGTGCCGGCGACTGCCCAATCAGCCGGCAGCGGTTCGTCGCCTGATAGAATTTTTTCGGCGACGACGTAGAGTTCTGCCTTTTCCCTGCCATTGCCTTCCTTGCCATTGCCGTTTTGGCGTGAGCGATACAGGTTTTGCAACGACTTGAAGTAATTCTGCGGGTCACGGAGACCGTCGGGATGATCGATACGAAGGCCGGAAACCCAACCTCTTTCGATCAGCGTGGCGACGAGGCGATGAACCGCGTCGAAAACTTCTGGCTTTTCCACACGGATCGCGGCCAGGTCGTTGATGTCGAAGAACCGGCGGTAGTTGATCTCGTCGGCCGCGACCCGCCAGTACGCGAGGCGATACCATTGTTGGTTGAGGAGCTCTTCCAGTTGGTCAAAGCTCTTCGGATTGCCCTGCTCGCCATTCACTTGCGTGATCGCCTGATCAAAGGCAGCTTTCACGACCGCCGATTTTTGTAAGAGCTGATCGAGTCGCTGGCGGGTGAGGGGCACGTCGCCTTGCAGGGCAACGTCAC
>CAZGMU010000564.1:0-2731 GCA_964526975.1 uncultured Planctomycetaceae bacterium | reverse complement strand
CTATGCCCGTCGCAAAGGGATGGCTGTTGCCGAAATTGAGCGCTGGTTAGCGCCCAATCTGGGCTACGAGCCGTGATGATAAAGGTAGAACGAACTTAAGTCCGTTCCACGATGGCGAATTCTGGCGATTTCAACCAGATACAATCTCCTCGTCGTCTCAATTCGAGCAAAAGTCTTGAAGTGAGACGCTCAACCTGCTGGCAACTCTTCAAAATAAGCCGCTACGTTGTTTCTTCGTTGCAGTGAACCTGAAGAAACGTCGACCGTTTCGATGCTGTCGTCGTCTTCATGGACATTTCTCGTTATTCGGCATGGTTGTTGCTTCCTGAAAAAGCATCATGGAGAATTTGCACACTCAATCACCTTGTTACGCGTCACACTCGTGCATCCCCGTGTTCAAAAATCGCTCTTGCCTCTCCGGAAACAGTCGGCTCGATCGAGCGAGCTGCTGTGCGAGTGACAGCGAACGCCGTGCGCTTGGCAACCGGAAAATGAACCGCGACCGCCCATTGGCCGTCGCTTCATTGGTCGATTCACAACCGTACGTCCACACGCTGCTCGTTCTGCCGATAGGCTGCTTTGATTCGTGGAAAGGTGAGGTTTTTGCCGTGTCGTGTTAGCCACGCGCCGCGAAGTCGCCACCGAAGACCACGCATCGACTTTGAGCCCAGAAGATTTGCATCACCCCAATAGAAATGAGACGAATAGGAAAGATCGAAATGCTAGCCTGGCTCCTAATTGGCAACTGTAAGAACAGCAAGCGGCAAGCACGAGTCGTGTGGTTCGCTAAACGTCGAACTTTATGCCTTGCGCCAGTGGCAAATCGTTGGAGTAATTGACGGTGCTTGTGACGCGGCGCATGTAGGCCTTCCAAGAATCGCTGCCCGATTCGCGGCCGCCACCGGTTTCTTTCTCGCCGCCGAACGCGCCGCCGATCTCGGCGCCGCTGGTGCCAACATTCACATTGATGATCCCGCAATCGGAGCCAGCCGGCGAAGTGAAAAGCCCGGCTTCGCGCACATCGCTGGTAAGAATTGCCGACGAGAGCCCCTGCGGGACATTGTTGTGGATGCGAATCGCTTCACCAAGGTCGCGATAACGCATAAAATATAGTATCGGCGCAAATGTTTCGTGCTGAACGATATCTGCATTGGCCGGTATCTCCACTAGTGCGGGATTGACATAGTATGCATGCGGAAAAGGTGGACCGAAACTTAACCGATCGCCACCATGTATCTCGCCACCTTGTTCCTTCGCAATTGCTAGAGCGCTCTGCATCGCGTTGAACGCAGGCTCATCAATTAGTGGCCCCACGAGGGTCGCTTCTTCAGTCGGCTCGCCAATTGGTAACTTCGCATACACAGTAAGAATTCGATCTCGCAAATGATCTGCGATTGATTTATGCACAATCAATCGGCGCAGAGTAGTACATCGCTGGCCACAAGTACCCACTGCGGCAAACACAATCGAACGAATGGCCAGCTCTAAATCGGCCGACGGCGTAACGATCATTCCATTGTTGCCGCCCAACTCAAGAAGCGTTCGCCCGAGACGCGCGGCAACGGCTTTCGCCACGCTACGACCCATTGGTATAGAGCCTGTTGCAGAAATAAGTGGCAACTTGGGAGACTCGACAAGTGCTTCTCCAACTTCTGCACGTCCTGGCAGCACGCTCGATATCCCATGCGGAGTCCCTGGCGATGCAGCAATTACATCTTGCACAATTTTCTGGCATGCCACGGCCGTTAGAGGAGTTTTTTCCGAAGGCTTCCAAACAATGGGATCCCCGCACACCAAGCCAATCATTGCATTCCAGGCCCAAACTGCGGCTGGAAAGTTGAATGCCGAAATCACACCAATTGGTCCAAGCGGATGCCAATATTCAGTCAATCGGTGGCCAGGGCGCTCGCTTGAGATGGTCTTGCCATAGAGCTGACGACTAAGTCCAACTGCAAAATCACAAACATCAATGATTTCCTGAACTTCGCCGCGTGCCTCCGCCCAAATCTTCCCTGTCTCCCACATTATTAGTGTGGCCAAATCATCCTGATGCTTGCGAAACGCAATACCAAGCCGACGTACCAATTCACCGCGAACAGGCGCTGGCGTATCACGCCATTTCGGGAAAGCGTCTACTGCAACATCAATAGCTTCCCTTGCTTGATCGGCAGTGACATCGTGCGACCAAATTAAAACACCACCATTTATCGGCGAGGTCACCGTCAATCCGATGCCTGCACCAGGGCACCAGTCAGCACCGATACCCGCGTGCCCAAAGTTTTTGCAGAGGCGCTCGATGACTTTGTGAATATTATTGCCCAACATCAGTCTTCCTCTCCCACCGTCATGCTGCTGAACCGCGTGGCCTTCTGCGATTCGTAGTATTGGCCGAATCGATTGCCGAGAAACTCTTCCATCGTTACCTGTTCCTGCCGCACCAATCCGCGGCGCGGCAAGCGACCGGCAGCATGCAGATCAAGCACAGCACAAATACCGGCAGCCGTGGTAATTTGAATCGCACTCCACAGCTCGTCACCGATCTGCTGATGATAAATCTTACGCGCGTCGCTCTTCTGTACCAGCAACCCCTTGCGGATGCCGGTGACGGTGCAGAACGTGACGACGACATCCTGGAACGTGACGGGAATCGCCCGTTCGAGGATTTCCTTGAGCTGGTCGCGATGCTCGCTCATGCGGAGCTCGTCGACCATGACCTTCATCAGGTCGCGGT
>CAZGMU010000563.1:0-2737 GCA_964526975.1 uncultured Planctomycetaceae bacterium | reverse complement strand
AGGCGAACAAGACGCTGTTGGAGACGAGGGACTGATGGCCGAACACACTGAAATTTCTTGGTGCGATCACACGTTCAACCCATGGCGTGGCTGCACGAAAGTCTCGCCGGCGTGTGATCTCTGCTATGCCGAGACGATGAGCAAGCGTAATCCCGCCGTGCTTGGCGTTTGGGGAAAGTACGGCACCCGGGCGATCGCGGCGGAAAGTTATTGGAAACTGCCCGAGCAATGGAACCGAAAGGCAGAAAAAGAGGGCGTCCGCAAGCGTGTTTTCTGTGCGTCGCTGGCTGATGTGTTTGAGGGTACTGATTCGATGCCCGAGGCCGCATGGGACGCCGTTCGTGCGGCCCGCATTCGTTTGGGCGATCTCATTGTTAGCACCCCGCATTTGGACTGGTTGTTGCTGACAAAACGGCCGGAGAACGTGCTGCACATGGCAAAGGCCATGTGGATACGGTTCGACGACTCGCTGCCGCTTCCGCCCAACGTCTGGATCGGAACGACCGTTGAGAATCAGAAATACGCCGATATCCGCATCCCCGAGCTCCTGAAAATTCCCGCAAAAGTCCGATTTCTGAGCATTGAGCCGCTACTCGGCCCGATCGACTTCTACAAAACGTCTGAGGTCTGGCCGCCTGACGTGAATCATCCGTGGCGAAACGAGCCCATTCTTCACGGCATTCATTGGGTGATCGTCGGCGGCGAAAGCGGCGGCCAGAAGGCCCGGCCGATGGATCCTGCTTGGGTTCGCAGCCTTCGCGATCAATGCGTGTCCGCCGGAGTGCCTTTCCATTTCAAACAGTGGGGCGAGTGGGTCGATGAAATGCACGAAGCCGTCGACACTCAGCGCCATGCGATGAGCGACGCTTTCATAACGCGAATCGACGACGGTTCCGACTATCTCGGCCTTTACATGGCCAGAGTTGGAAAACACCTAGCAGGGCGCGAGCTCGACGGCCGCACCTGGGACGAACTGCCGGAGGTCCAGCATGGTTGAACGAATGACGACCAAGCAGTATCGCGGCGGTCTGTTCGCCGGCGGGCAAAAAGGTCCGCAGGCCATCGAGCCAAAGGAACAGCAGATCTCGAAGTCCATTCAGGACTATCTCGACAAGCGGGGCATCTACAACGACCGGATGAATTCGGGACGGGTGAAGGTAGTCAAAGAAGGCTTCTCGGGCGGTAAGCCGACGCGATATGAGAACTGGCTGCAGCTCGCGAAGAAAGGAACGCCCGATCGCTGGTGCATCATTCCGCCGTCGCTCGATCCGCACGGTCTGGGCGGCTGGCTGATGCTCATTGAGGTCAAACAGCGCGGCAAGAAACCGACGCCCGAGCAAGAGGAACGCCATCAGGAGCTACGCACCGCGGGCGCGGTCGTGATCGTCGCCGATTCGCTCGAATCGTTTATCGAGCAGTTTGAGAGGGTTTTGAGGAAGAAATGAAGGAACGACCGACAGGGATTATTCGAACACTGCCTTCGCTGTATCAGGACACGAAGAACATCGGTTTTCGCCGGTATGTCAGGGCATTGCGCGAGCTGGAACAGGAAAAGATACCCGCTATCTATATCGCCATGGCCCAGATGCCTAAGACCGAAGTGCTTCACATGTACCTCTTGATCGAAGGCTTCATTCGCGTCCGGCTGCATATCGTCGAGTACGTTCCCGGAACTGCCGAAATCTGCTGGGATTCCTCGATACGGCAGCCGAACTTTTGGGCGGTCTGCGGTGGCCCGGTTGAACGCCCGCCACACCGCATCGAGCGCCGTGGCTTTCAGGGATTTCGATACACAGGAGATTTGTGGTGATGACTATAGAGGAATTTGTAAGAACTGGTGAAGAAATGAAGCGTCGCATCGACGCGGAACTCGAGAACGCCCGAACAATGGTTTTGGCATGCGAATGCGGTCATTTACAGCTGAACCATCACCGTCTTTACGCGAGTTGCCATGTAGAAGGATGCGATTGCGTTAGGTTCGTGGAACCTGCGACAGCCGGCGCGATGGTGAGCTATTGGGACAAAAACGGTCCGATAGACATCATCCTGCACTGCCCAAATTGCGGGAAGCAGCACGTTGACGCCCCCGAGTTGCGGTGCCCGAAGTGCGATTCGCCTGACCCAAAACGACATCCCGCGATGCAGTTCGAGGGCGAAGTGCAGCCGTGCGGCCATATCTGGCACACCTTCGACAGGCCCTGGGACAACCCGCCGCACAAATCGCACCTTTGCCACGGCTGTAAGACCGTCTGGCGCCCGGCCGACGTTCCGACTAACGGCGTGGCCCAAATCACAACGCGGGGTGAGAGGGATACGTGGCCCGAACTGCCGTTGCCGACGATCACTCTTTGGTTTAATGCCAAGCCCTTCGAGACATCGCTAAAGGAAATGACCGGTGATGAGTTGCTTGAGCAAACCCGCCGCAAAGGATTCTGGAACGCCTATCAGGAAGATCGCGAGAGCGACGGGAGCCTTGTGCTCGTTGAGGAAATGCCAAACGGCACGAATCGAATGGTGCCGCGAAAACAAACAATTCGCTTGCGTGATCACATGAAATTCACCGCATTCGAGGGAAACGATAATTCATAAAAAGGAGCAAAACATGTCACCAGACACTTCAAAAGGAACTGCGACGGCCACCGAGCCGGACGCTTATTACGACAACCTCTCGCAAGACGAGCAGGACGCGCACGATCGCATTGGATCGTTGGGATGGAAGCCCGAGCCTGCCGGCCGC
>CAZGMU010000562.1:0-2752 GCA_964526975.1 uncultured Planctomycetaceae bacterium | reverse complement strand
CATCAGCGACCAACCTTTCAGCACGAGGTAGCACGAAAGGATCGCGCAAACCGCACCGATCAGCGCGGCCACCAGCATCGCCTTGATCATAAAGCCATATTGCAGTGGCTCGATAAGATGCGCGAAGTTCACAAAGCCTCCGTCGTTACGGAGGAGGCAGCCATCGCGCGATCGTCAAACTCGCTATTTGCCTGCCGCATTTTCCAGCGGTTGGCCACGAGGCCATATTTCGGCGCAAAGAACAACGCGAGCAGGAAGGTCACTGTTTGCAGCACAACAATGCAGCCACCAGTCGAGCCGTTGAGAAAGTAGCTGGCGTAGGCTCCTAGAAAAGACGTCACCGCCCCCATCACCGTGGCAATCCACAGCATCCGGCCAAATCGGTCGGTCAGCAAATACGCCGTCGCTCCCGGCGTCACCAGCATCGCCACCACCAGGCACGCGCCGACCGTTTGCAGCGCGGCCACCGCCGTTGCCGCAAGGAGCGTTAGCAGCGTCATGTGAAGCGCGGTCGTATTGAGCCCGATCGCGCGGGCCTGATGCGGATCGAAAGCAAAGAGCAGCAAGTCCTTCCACTTCAAGCAGAGCACCACGAGCGTAATCGCGGAGATTACCAGCATCTGCACAATGTCGGAGTTGGCGATTCCCAAAATATTCCCGAACACAATCGTCTTTAGGCTGATGTTGCTGGGAAACACCGAAATGATCAGCACACCCGCCGCAAAGAACGTTGTAAACACTAAGCCAATGATCGCATCCTCGCGAAGCGTTGTTTTCGCTTTGATCCAGCCCATGATGGCAGCGGCGGCCAAACCCGAAACGAATGCGCCGATAGCGAATGGCACACCAACCAAGTACGCCAGCGCCACCCCCGGCACGATCGCATGCGACAGAGCATCCCCCATCAGCGACCACCCCTTCAGCGTCACGAAGCAAGAAAGCATCGCACACACACCGCCGATAAAGCTGCTCACGAGCATGGCCCGGACCATGTATTCGTAGTGAAACGGCGTAAGCAGGTAGTCAATCATTCGGCGTCGGTTGAACTGGGCTTGTTTCGCGGGGCGGGCCGACCATGCTGATCGAAAACGAGCGCGCCTTCATCATCAGTCAACACATGGAACACGTTTCTAGTCGCGCTCGGATCATCCGTATGATCAAGCCGCATGTTACGCAGAGCGCCGCCGAACGCACGAGCGAGGTTTTCCTCGGTGAATGTTGTCTCAGTGGGACCAGCAGCCAGCACCGTACGGTTGATAATCACCACTCGATCGCAAAACTCTGGCACCGACCCCAGGTCGTGCGTCGACACCAGCACAATATGCCCCTCGTCGCGCAGCTCGCGGAGCAAGTCGATGATCGCCTCTTCGGTCTTCACATCAACGCCGGTAAACGGCTCGTCAAGCAGCACAATCCGCCCCTGCTGAGCCAGCGCGCGAGCAAGAAACACCCGCTTCTTCTGCCCGCCCGATAGCTCGCCGATTTGGCGATCACGAAACTCGGCCATCTTTACACGCTCCAGACTTTCAAGCGCAATCCGCTTGTCTTCAACACTCGGAATCCGGAGAAAGTTCATGTAGCCATAGCGCCCCATGAGCACCACGTCCCACACACTCACGGGAAACGACCAATCCACATCTTCCGACTGCGGCACATACGCTACCCAACTCCGCTTATGAGCTTCGCGCACGGCATTGCCGGAAATTCGCACGTTTCCTTTGACCGGCTTCACAAAGCCCATGATGGCCTTAAACAGCGTCGATTTACCGCTGCCATTGACGCCCACCAGGCCACAGATCGTGCCGGGGCGCAAGTGAAACGACGCGTCGCGCAACGCGACGAATCCGTTGTTGTAGGCCACCGTGATGTCGTTGACCGCAAGCTCCAACGGAGAAGCGCTGGCTATCATAGCTTGCCTCCGTCCTTTTCTTCAGCGGCATTGGCGACGGGAGCAACCGCATTTTGGAAGCCAGAAACAATCGTATCGGCGTTGTAGGTCAGCAGCTTCAAGTAGCTCGGCGCGGGGCCGTCCTCGGGCGTGAGCGAGTCGACATACAACGTGCCGCCAAAGGCGGCGCCAGTTTCATGACAAACCTGCCGCTGCGGCTTGTCACTGATCGTGCTCTCCGAAAACGCGACCGGAATCTTGTATTGCCGCATCGTGTCGACGACTTTCTGAATTTGCTGCGGCGTCCCCTCCTCATCGGCGTTGACCGGCCACAGAAACAGTTCCTTCATTTCATAATCCCGGGCAAGATACGAAAATGCCCCTTCAGACGTCACCAGCCACCGCTTGTCGGCCGGCACCTCCGACAACTTCGCCCGCAGTGGCTCATCGATCGCGCGAAGCTGCTTCGTGTACGCCTCGGCATTGGCATTGTAGGCATCCGCGTTGGCCGGGTCGATTTCGACGAGCGCCTTGCGGATGTTCTCGACATACACGATCGCGTTCTTAGGCGACATCCACGAATGCGGATTCGGCTTGCCATGATAGGGCCCCTCGCCAATTCCGATCGGCTCGATCCCCTCGCTCAGATCGACGCTCTTCACATCGCGCACATTGCGCATGAACTTCTCGAACCAGCGTTCCAAACCAAGACCGTTCCGCAACACGAGGTCGGCCGACTGCGCCTTCACGATGTCGAGCGGCGTCGGTTCGTATTCATGAATCTCCGCCCCCGGCTTGGTGATCGACTCGACGATGGCCTTGTCGCCCGCCACGTTCTGGGCCATGTCCTGCAAAATCGTAAAC
>CAZGMU010000561.1:0-2752 GCA_964526975.1 uncultured Planctomycetaceae bacterium | reverse complement strand
CCCGCGAACCCCACACCACCCAAGCAAAACACCATGCCCTAACAACCAACGCCTCAAACCCAACGCCTCGCCGCTTGCGGCTTAGCGAAACCGCACCCCTCCTCGCCCGCTATCGAAGTAAAAAGTGTCATTTACTACGATAAACGCAGCCGCCCCGGCTGCGCCAAACAGCAGTTCTCCCTGCGCGGTTGGAAAAACGTTCGAGAAAAACTCATTCACCACGGCCCCATTCGCATTACAATAGAGCCGACTCGCCCCCATCCAGACAGGAGTATTCACGTGCAACGCATTCGCCCCACGAAATCGCCGTTCCTGTACCTGACAAGCTTGGCCTGCCTCGCATTGCTTTGCCCAAATCTCGCTGCTCGCGACAATGCGAAGTCAAAAGGAGATGGCCCTGCCAACGCCGCGGCCAAAAGCGTTCACGATGAGGCCCTGCGAATCGTCGAAAGCACCAAGCTGACCGAATATCGCCACGCGACCGACATCGACGAAAAGAAGGGAGCCTATTATTGCGACTGCTCCGGCTTTGTCGGCTATGTTCTCAATCGCACCGCCGCGAAGGAAGAAGGCAAAGGCCCATTCCGCGACGGCCGTAAGCGCCCGCTCGCAATGGATTATGAAAAAGGCTTCGCCAAGGCCCCCACGACCACCAATGGCGACTCTGGCTGGCAAAAAGTGGAGCGTTTGGTCGATGCCCGCCCCGGCGACGTGATCGCCTGGCGTCATGAGAAACCCAAGCCCGGCAATACCGGCCACGTGGTAATCGTGGACCAACGCCCTGTCGTCGAGGAGGACGGTATCGTGCGAGTCGAGATCATCGACTCCACTACGCTTCCTTCGACCGATCTCGCCGGCAAAGGAAAGAGCGGTGTCGGCCGACGCACGATGTGGCTGACCATCGACAAAGACGGTCACCCAACAGCGACAATCCGCGGCAAACGCACCGCGCCGCCCAAGGCGGAAGCCATCTCCATCGGCCGAGCCCTGCCGGCAGCCAACAAACGCGCCGCCGCACGTCCGGCTGCCTAGCAAGCTCTTGTGACAAAGTGTCTGCTTTCACTCCCCAACGCCGTGGCGCGTGACAGTCTAGTTTACTTCCGATCTAACTGAGGGTGTCCGGGAATTGATTCGCCGACAGCCCCCGGCAGAGCCGGGGGCTGGGGCCGAATTCCCGGACGCCTTCATTTAACTGAAGATTGAACGATTTCCGCGGAGCAACCTCTCTGCAACTCGTCCACTAACTTAGCCTTCAGAAAACGATCGGTAGCATGATGCCAGGACTATCGAAACACATTGCTGCCGTTGCCCTATGTTGCGCGGTTCTCAAGGCTGCGCCGGTCTGGGGCTTCATTATTTCGACGATCGATCCCGATCCCTGGCTGACCACGGCCTCAGAATCACGATCCGGAAACGGCGCGCCAGCCACCATCACTTGGAGCATCGTCCCAGATGGAACGAGAACGTCGACCGGCGTTGGCACTTCGACCACTTCGAGCAATCTGATCTCGTTCATGAATGCAAATTTCGGCGGCAATTCATCGCAAACGAACCTGGCGCTCCAGCCCTGGTTTCACATTTTCACCGATGCATTTGGCCGCTGGTCGCAGCTTGGCGGCGTCGATTTCGTCTACGAGTCGCATGACGACAGTGTGCGCCATCCAAGTTCGAATGGGCAATTGGGTGTGCGCGGAGACATCCGGCTGGCCGGCTTCAACATCGATGGCCAGAGCGGAACGCTTGCTTTTACCTATGTTCCGACTGGCGGCAGCGACATGGCGATCGACACGGCCGATACCACGCTCTTCACCAATTCCAACTTGAACTATGTCTACTTCCGCAACACGCTGATGCACGAGATTGGCCATAGCTTCGGACTCAATCATGTCGATTCGACCACCTCCAACTTGCTCATGGAGCCGTACATCGATGGCTCGAGCAATCCGATCGATGGCCCACAGCTCGATGAAGTGCGCGGCGTACATTACTTCTTCGGCGATGTGAATGAAAAGTCGAACAACAAGCAAGGCAACGGCACGGCTGCCTTGGCTACGAGCCTCGGAACAATCACGAGCGGCAGCACGAAGTCGATCGGCACTTCGGCGAATGTCGCGACCCAAGCCATCAACGCCACGGCAACGGATTTTGTGAGCATCAGCAACGCGGACGATGTCGATTACTACTCGTTTACCATAACGCAACCGTCGATCCTGGGAAGCACGCTAACGCCTCGCGGCGGAGTTTTCACACAAGGCGACGCCGACAACAACCAAACACCGACATCGTTCGACGCAAATGCCCGCAACAATCTCGTGCTCACCATCCTGGGCTCCAACGGACTCGATATTCTAGGCACGGCAAACACCACAGCCGCGGGCGGCGTCGAGTCAATTGCGAATCTTCTACTGCCTGCCGCGGGAACCTATTTCGTGAAAGTGGCCGGGCTCGACGATACGGTCCAGCTTTATGAACTCGCACTCACGCCAACCACGTTTTTGCAGGGCGACTACAACGAAAACGGCGTCGTCGATGCCGCCGACTATGCCGTGTGGCGAAAATCGTTAGGGGATTCGGTCGCCGTGGGATCCAGCGCCGACGGCAACTTCGACGGCCAGATTACTCAGGCGGATTTCAACATCTGGAAATCTCACTTCGGACAAACGGCCGGCACGGGCGCCGGCTTAGACACGACGGCCACCATTCCGGAGCCAACATCGCTGCTCCTGGCCGCTTTGTCGCTCGCGTGGCTTGG
>CAZGMU010000560.1:0-2752 GCA_964526975.1 uncultured Planctomycetaceae bacterium | reverse complement strand
CCTCCACGCCCAAATACTAGATGTTGCGGTAGGTGGAGTCAACTAGATAACCACACCGTCTGTCCACACGATGCCTGCAGCGGTGGGAAGCGTGCCGCTGAAGGTAAATGTTAAGGAGGCCATATTTCCCATGTCAGCGACAAACCAAGAGCGTCCGTTGGTTCCAGACCCATCAATGTTTCCGTCATCGCCATCAACAGAATCGGTGAGCGAACCTGGCCCAGTAACGGCACCGGCAGACGCCGTTATACCAAAGTCAAGTTTTCCATCCTCGAAGTCTTCAAGGCCAGTTGGAGAACCACCAGCATAGAAGTTTGCAGGTATATCCGATGTCGACAGATAGGGAATTGGTCCGACGAAGTCTGCCATACTCTGCTTGGTTGTAAGAAAAAACAGGCTTACGAAAACAGCAATTGCAGTATGTGTGCGCTTCACGCCGAGGCTCCCAAAACTTGAGTTGAGTAGGTCAGGGCTGTATCTGACAGCTGTGTCTAACATATGAATACGAGCTCGTTATGACGTGCAAAGCAAACCCGCGTTGCCTCTGGCGCCTGCGCGCATCGACAATCGGCCGAATGACGTCGAAATAGTGACAATGCCCATTCGGCCGACAGTCTGCTACCCGCTTCGACCTTTCGTTTTGAGAAGCCAATGGCCCGGACGATCATTTTCTCAATGCCCCACGTCCAACAGCATTCAATCTGGCGTGCACAAGTTTAAATAAAAAGTCAGCAATCATCCTGACAGGAATTGCCTCGTCAGGAATCTTCCTGACAAGGGCAAGCTTGAAGCGCGACCGCGAGAACGCGCATCGAAAATTGCATCCGTCCTTTTGTGCCGGCCTTCTTGCCGATGCGATCGCGCAGATAAGTTTCGATCGTCTTGTGACTGATGCCGAGCACGGTAGCGATCTGCTTGTCGCCCAGATCGCGCAGCACGAGTTCCGCGATATGGGCTTCTCGCTTGGAGAGTCCCAGTGTCTTGACGACGGCCTGCCACTGGTCGGCCGTTAGGGGAAGGGGCGGAGCGGCTGCCAGTATTGCCGCGGCAGCGGTTGATTGCTGAGTCATTGCCACACCCCGAAACGAAAAGAGGGCGTCGAACCAAAGTCGCTCCAGGAACCTCCGCCAGGAGGCATGCAGAACGTGCCCTGGCCGACGCCCCGTCTCGCGGGGCGCGGCTACATGGCACTACTTCTGCAAATAAAAACTGGCGGTTTTCCTGGAAGCAGCGTCTGACGCTCGCGCGTCAAAATCGAATTGTTGATTGCGGTCGCTTCCAGGGAAGCGACCTGTTTTTGATTCTATCTACCCTGCAAGGCGACCGGAAGCGTTTCATGAGTTGGGAAGAGCCGTAGCGTGGGTGCTTTTGCACCCACGAGTGCCGGTGTCGAGGCCGGCTACGATGGACGCATTCCGAAAAGGTAAGTGCAAGCCCCCCCCCTACCAACTACCGTCGTGCCCGTTGTGTCGTTGTGGTAAAAATCAACCGACTAATCGACCCGAAACGGGGCAGCTATATCGACCCGAGACGGGTCGGCTATATAGCCTGGCCGTCTCGGCCGGGGGCGTGGCGGCCGGTGGTATCGCTAGGAGACCTGCGGGCGGCGGGAGTGGGGGATCGGAAGGCCCGCGTCTAAGAGAGGGCTACGCACAACAAAGGTGCTTGCGCTCATGGGGTGTGTTGGTTGGAGATTCGGCTCGCCACGGCGAGTAAACTACGCCGCCGACGCTAAGCTAAGGGCTCTCGGTAAGGTTCTTGTGTTCTTTGGTTCTTCCGGAAACTTAGTGGGCGACCTCTGGCCAAACAAGACAGGCTGAACAGGAGGAAACAGGGATAACAAAGGATGTAAGACTACCACTCGTTGTTCGATGCGCTGAGCCGCCCTCCACGAACCATAATCATAACCTCCGTTTCCTCTGTTCCCTCTTGTTCAAAACGATCTTCCAGCGGATTACGCCTCCATTAAAATTTCAGAAGAACGTGTTCTTTGAATATCTACAGCCGCATTTGTTTATATGCTCATGACAAACTCCAGTTTCAAGGCGGTGGTGAAGCCACTACGATATGCACATGCCTGCTACGCCGCCAATCGAAGTGATCGACCGCCGCACGATCGGGGAATGTGATGCGCGGGCGATTGCCGAGTTGGTGGTGTCGATCTGGCCCAAGCCGGGGCGGACGATTGAGTCGTTTGCCGGCGATATGCTCGCTCAATGGAAGGACTACGCCGGCCCCGAGGAACAGCATCCGCGCTCGTTTTTAATACGGGAGGGTAGCCACGTTGTTGCTCATTCCAGCGTTTATCCTCGAACCATTCGCTCGACGAGGGGAGAGCTTACGGTGTTGGCGCTGGCGCGGGTCTGCACCGATCCATCGGTCCGCGGGCGGAAGCTGGGCGACGCCGTGGTCCGGGCCACGCTTGCGCTCGTCGACGAGGGGGCGTTTCCTTTTTCGCTCTTTCAGACGACGCATAATGTGCGTCCTTTTTACGAACGGCTGGGGGCGGTGACGATCGACAACACGTTCGTCAATTCGCTCGCGGATGATCCGAAGGCAAATCCGTTCTGGGCCGAGGTGCCGATGCGTTATCCGGTGAGCGGTAATTGGCCGGAGGGGGAGATTGATCTGATGGGACCGGGGTGGTAATTAACCACAAAGTACACAGAGGCACGGAGAAGAATTTTATCCGCGGATAAACGCAGATGGACGCAGATTTAGTTTAAGGCAAAATCACTCAATTCTTATCTGC
>CAZGMU010000559.1:0-2754 GCA_964526975.1 uncultured Planctomycetaceae bacterium | reverse complement strand
TAGCTGCTGACTTCCTCTTTGAGCTGTTCATGGAACGAACGGATCGGGTCCAGCACTCGCTTGATCTCTTCCTTCGAGAGATCCATCGACTGCAATTGAGTCTTCTGATGGCTAATGCGTTCCGCTTCGTCAGCCAGCCGCTTGACCGCCTCTTGGTATTCAGTTTCGTTGCGGATCATGGCGCACCTCCGATTTTGATAATCCCTTTGGGTTTCCCGCTCTGCCGAGACTGCCGGAATGCGGCTGGAAACTCTAGCTCGTGTCCGTAGCGGTCCCGGATACCGCTTGACTGGCCGACATGCGGGTACAGTTCCACCCGGTAGGCGTGCAACATGGGCAATTGCCGCTTGGGATAGCCTCGATACGGCCGCCGAGTTGCTGGGTCCCAGGTCCAAATCTTGAACGGATCGAGCAAGTTCAAGTCCCGTTCGAGTTGGCCGCTGGCAAGTTGCTTCAGCTCGCAGACAAAGTACCCGTCAATGTCGTTGGGATGGTCCTTGTCCTCGACAAACGACCCGTTCACGAAGATGTCGCGAATTCCGACTTGCCAAAGCTGCCCGGCCAATACGGCCAGGTTGTCCACGAGCTTCGCCCGCCATGGACCATCCCAATTGGTAGTGCATGGCAAGGGGCCATTCACCAACATGGACGCTCGCAATTCGGACAACGTCAAGACGTAGTCGCCTGGCGGCAAAAGGCCGTCGTCCGTGAAGCTCGGAATTGGCTGAGACGCGCTGCTCACATTTCAAGCGTAGGACGATATGACAAAAATGTCAAACCAGGCTATTTTGTCACACTCGCCGACGCCTTTTTTCGTGGGCGATCGTCTGCTTTTATCGCGATTTGAGGCGTTTGACTGGTTTCTTCGGCTTCGTGGGCTGCGAGCGGACGGGTTTTTTGCCTGAGGGATGGCTTCCATTGGTCATGATCGGGAACTCCACAAGGAGGAAAAGCAGGATGGAATAATCTATTTTCGACTATTCGATTTTGGAATCTATCGTGTGCCGAACTGCTCAGCAAGATCGGCCCATGGAAAAATCCACATTCACCCGCGAATATCAATTGCTTTGCACACTCGTGCGTGAATTCCGCGAACGCGCGGGCCTCACCCAAGTGCAGCTGGCGGAACGGCTTGGTGAGACTCAGTCATTTGTCAGCAAGAGTGAACGCGGCGGCTCGATCTGGTTCAACTGCGAGTCTTTTGCGAAGCGTGCGAAGTCCCACTCGCGGACTTCGTGGCCGAGTTTGAACAACGGATGTCCTCACGGCGCGGCCGAAACGCGTAACTACTCACCGGCGAGGGTGCCCAGAAGTTGACCACTTCGCCGATAGTACCGCCGGAGTGAGTCTCGTGAAGCGATAAACAGCACCAACTCAAGCCCTCCAATCGCGAGATAGCCGGTCAGGTACCAGCGACTCCCCATCCCGTGCGCGAGCAACGACGCCAAGGCAATCGCGACGAACATGTTCGCGTAGAACTGGTAGTACTTGTAGTAATGCTCCACGGCCATCTGGAAAGCGTCGAGCTTCTCTTGGAGCTGGCTAAAGTCGAAGGCTGGCAATGGAACTCCGGTGTGATGGTGAATCGTGTCGATCAGTGCCCAGCGCACAGCGCTGACGGTTAAACCGACCGCTAAGGAGGCGAGGGCCACGTGCAGGAAACTGGCCAGCGTGGCATCTGCGGGAGGAACGACAGCCAACCACGGACCAATGTCCGGCCAATACAGCCCACCGACGGTGGTCAGCAGCAGGCCCGGCAGGATGTAGGCGATCACCAATCCAAAGCTATGTTGCAAGCGATCCGTCATGTTTTCACGCTGTTGACATTAACTCCTCTGATTCTCCCATAGCACTTCCAGCGGAAACTGGCGACCAGCTGAATTCCAACGAACCGGAATCGGGGTCGCGGGCGTTTGTGCCGTGCCCGCGCAATGTCGAGAGCGCCGGGCGGAGCAGTTTTCTCAGCCAACTCGTGGTCAGACTTGCTTTTGAATGCGGATCTGTTGTTGAATCGAGCCGCGTGAAAACAACCCATTTTCAAAGCCAGCCGATGCACGCAACGAGCGAGCAGCAGTTAACCCACTTGATCTGCCGCGTATTGACGTTGGCTTACTCGGACTCCAAGCGTCGGCGGTCATTACGGGCGAAGGCGACTCGGGAACTCGGCAGCTCCTTGGAGCAGTACTTGGCCAGGATGTTGACGCGTATCATTTCTGAAGGATTCAGTCTCGCCGCTAAGCACCGCGAGAACGAATGGGACTGACTCCGCTCGGCCATTGGGCACATACGGTTCATCATTAGCCCGCGACGGTGCGCTTCTACGCAAAGATCGATGACGACGACGTCGTCTGTCCCGGCTCGGCCGGCGGAGATTCTTTTCGTGCCAGTTTCCGCCATTCGATGTCAACCGCAACTAAGGAGTAGACGGATGCTGTGCAATCCCCATGGATCACACCTTCAGGCCAAGTGCTACCGATGCGAACTTCATTTCCGCTGCATACGTTTCCGCCGTTCCTGGCACAGTTTGTGGCACGAGCAGCGACAACCCTCACGTGCGATCCCGCCTTCGTGGCGTTGCCCTGCCTATCAGCTTTGGCCGCGGCGATTGGCAATTCACGGAATGTTCAGCTGAAGACGAGCTGGACCGAACCGAGCGTCGTGTGGACAGGCATAGTCGCCCCTCCCGGGAGCGCAAAGACTCCTGCTGTCAGGATTGCGACGAAGCCGCTTCGCGATGCACAGGCCCATGCAAAA
>CAZGMU010000558.1:0-2763 GCA_964526975.1 uncultured Planctomycetaceae bacterium | reverse complement strand
AGCGTTACCGGCGGCTCGGTTCGCCTGGACTCCTGCGGTCCGCGGAACGGACACTCCTATTTCGCCCTAGAAAAAAGGCCTGCCTTACCGTGTCTTGTATTTCGGTAAGGCAGGCCAAAAGTGGAGGCGGCGGGAATCGAATGCGAAGCCGATTTGCCCGAAGTGCGGAACGCTGCTTGAGTTATGCGACTCGCCCTGCAAGCCGACAGCATCTGGGGAGCGTACCGCTGGCTTTGATGGTCGGCATCTGACTCTCGCTGACGCGCCAACGAATGGTCCCCCTGAATTCTTGTTGAGTGCGTGGCCGCTCCTCCAGCCTCATGTTCGCGACGCCATCGTCACGCTAGTTGATGCAAGTCTTAGGTGCGAAGGCGAGACGTAGCCATTTCCTGCCACTTCGCTTTCAACGTGGACCCTCAGTGGAACTGCCGGAAGACTTCATCCGGGGTTCCCGCAATCAAGCATTATAAACTCAGCCTTCAGCAAATATCGGCTCTACCAAAGCCGATCAGATTCGAATGAAGTGATCACGAATCTTCGAGCAACTCGGCAAAGCTAGCGAAGGGCAAGTGAAAACGATGGTTCTGTTGCCAATCTACTTTGATTGCGTCGGCGTCGGCGATCGACAATTGCCCAGCACGGACAAGTTCGAGCATGATAAGTTTTGTGGTAAACGCTGCGACGGTTGGGTACAGCGATGCTAGGCGTTTGAGTGCCGTTTTATCGTCGATCGCAATTGCGTGACCGCGGCAGGCGGCAACGGCAATTGCCGAACACTCACCCACGCCCAGACCAGTCGCAGACAGCTTCGCGAAAACCTCGACTTCAGCGATTTCCGTAACGGAGATTTCCGTCAACTGTCCATTGACTAGCGCAACGGCGAGACGTTCGAACTGCTCGGGATAGTGACTGGTAACTTCTGCCCGAACATGCTCGGTGATGAAGAATTGCTTCTCCGGGAGAGATGTCAGCAGTTCAACCCTGTCGATGGCCAAGAAATTGACCAATAGACTCGTATCGGTGATGACTATGAGTTGGTCCGCCATGACCCATTCCGTAAAGACGCTAGAAGTTAAACTGCCTCAGCAAGCTCCAAAAGCGTCTTTGCCGGTATTCCTAGCAATGAACTCAGATCTCGAAGCTTCCCTTGAGAGATTTCTTCTCTTCGATAAGCTTCAAGAGCGAGATGAAGCACCTGGCTGGCTATCTCACGATCTGGTTTGCGATTGTCTTTCCCCTCTAGGTCGTTGAACAGCTCAAGAACTTCGAGGTACGATCGACCGAATTCTTCCTTCTCACGAAGGGATTCGAATTCCTTTGCATTGACGATCGACAAGCTTTTGAGTCGGAAAAGCGTGGCGAGGTAGCTCACACCGAAATGATGGGCAAGCGCTGCCACATCTTCGAAAGACAACACTTGCGAGCCAGGTGATGATCGCTTTTGGCCCCTCACCTCTTCGCGGTCTTCTTCGGTTAGTGGATCGTAGACCAATTGATCGACAACGCTGGGACCAGCTTTCGCCCGGGCGTTTAGGAATGCCCAAACTCCCGTGCGAGGAAGCAAGAACGCTGCGGCAAACGCATTCGCTCGAACCTCGCACAATTCGCTGCGATTTTGTTCAAGCGAAACAGTTGCGAGATTTTCGCGGTCTAGCAACGAGTGGGCGTATTCATGCGCGTACGAAAATCTCTTCCTTGCTCTCGCGTGATCGTAATTGACAAGAATGCAGAGACCGATTGATGAATGATGCAGAAAGAGTCCCGACATTTGATCAGGAAGCTTCGCTCCAGATGCCCAGATACTTTGCGTCTTGATTAGATCCGACACGTCAGAAATTGGATTATGTCCTAGGCCGAGTCTGCGACGTTCTTGTTCAGCAACGAAGGCGCCCTGCTCAACAGCCTCCATTACCTTGCTCGGGTGCGGCATTTGGTAGGTTGGAGGATTGGCCTGGGAAGGCCGGTCGAGACATCGTTCAAGCTGGACAGCTTCCCGACAAATCGAAATATAGCGAGCTATTTCAGTCTGCCACTCGGGATGGTCTTCAACATTTTCAGCCGCGCGGAAGAGCGCAACCAGTACGTCATCCTCCTTTTTGGCAGGTGATGCTTCTTCAAAGAAGCTCGAAATCGAGCGCCGGTATAGCTCCGCGAACTTTGCCAGTTCAAGCGTACTGACCGCTCGATTGGCAGCCTCTATTTGAGCAATGGCACTGCGGGGCAAGTCAAGCGCAGCAGCGACCACTTCCTGGGTTAAGCCAGCGTTGGTTCTGGCTTCTTTGAGCCTAGTCGCAAGTTGTTCTTGATCGATGCCCATGACGTTCTTCCTCCTACCCGTACCGATTAGTGATTGGAGGTATGGCCTGACTTTTCCATCTCTCCCATTGTTCCATAATCGGCTCAATTTGGCAATAACTTGACTTTCGTGTTCGATAATCGAACAATTAGGCATGAACCCTAAATCCACGGCCGGATCGAAAGCGGCCCTGAAATTACAGCACAATCAGGGCCAAAAGGGCGGTCTTACCGACAGAATCGGGCAATTGACGAGGTTTGCGTAATGAAGTCAACGACCAAAAAAGCCAGCCAAACACCGGTGTCCAGCGGAGCCGATAGTCTGATGCCACGTGAAGTGACCAGGCACATCAAGCCGCCTGTAACCGCGATGCTTTGGGGGCGGGCAGCCGGACGGTGTGAGTTTGCGGGGTGCAATCGCCCACTCTGGAAGTCGACCGTGACTCAGGAACAGGTGAACGTCGCCCA
>CAZGMU010000557.1:1687-2766 GCA_964526975.1 uncultured Planctomycetaceae bacterium | reverse complement strand
CTGGTCACCGAGCTGTACCTGGCCGAGGGGAAGGCTCGCGAGAAGCAGTGGAAATATATCGACGGCGCGCTGAAAAAGCTGAACCTGCCCGCGTCGCGGATTGATCACCTGCGAAAGAAGGATGATCCGAGGCTGCTGGCGGAGCTGGTGGAAGAGCTGATGGCGAAGCAGAAATAAATGGGACCGGGTGGCACGCCCTGAGTCCTCGAAGGGCGTGGCGAAGATTCACCACGCCCTTCCCCGAGCGTCAGGGCGTGCCACCCGCTGCGCGATTCGCTACAATTTCCGCATGCAGCAATATCTTGACTTGATGCAGCGGATCCTCGACGAGGGGGTCGCCAAGGGCGATCGCACCGGCACCGGCACGCGCAGCATCTTCGGCCATCAAATGCGCTTCGATCTGTCGGCGGGTTTTCCGCTTGTCACGACGAAGAAAATGCATCTGAAGTCGATCATCTACGAGTTGCTATGGTTCTTGCGCGGCGAAACGAGCATCGCCTACCTCAACGAACATGGCGTGACGATCTGGAACGAGTGGGCCGACGCGCAGGGCGAGTTGGGGCCTGTGTATGGCTACCAATGGCGCTCCTGGCCAGGGCAACATGGCGAGACAATCGATCAGATCAGCGAAGTCGTCGAGCAGATTCGCACGAAGCCCGACTCGCGGCGATTGATTGTGAGCGCGTGGAACGTGGCCGAGCTGCCACGAATGGCACTACCGCCTTGCCACTTGATGTTTCAGTTCTACGTGGCCGAGGGGCGGTTGTCGTGCCAGATGTACCAGCGAAGCGCGGATGTGTTTCTGGGCGTGCCGTTCAACATCGCCTCGTACGCGCTGCTCACAATGATGGTCGCGCAAGTGACTGGTTTGGAACCAGGCGAGTTCATTCATACGCTTGGTGACGCTCACCTTTACGAGAATCACTTGGAGCAAGCGCAGTTGCAACTGACGCGCGAGCCGCGACCGCTGCCGACGATGCGAATTGATCCGTCGGTGCGCTCGATCTTCGATTTTGAGTTTGAGCACTTCCGGCTGGAGAACTACCAGTTTCATCCGCATATATCGGCGCCGATCGCGG
>CAZGMU010000557.1:0-1677 GCA_964526975.1 uncultured Planctomycetaceae bacterium | reverse complement strand
GAAGTCAAGAGCCGAGGGTCAAGAGTCGAGAGCCGGAAGGTGGTTGGGGGAGGCGTCGGGGGATGAACTTTAGCCCGTCTGGAAACTCTCAAACAGACCTGTCCGAGGTCCAAGGACTCAGTGGCAAAAACATTTCAATCACGGGCTAAAGTCCGTGCCACGTAACTTATGCGAATCTCGATTATTGTGGCTGCGGCGGAAAATGGCGTGATTGGGCGCAATGGCTACCTACCGTGGCGGCTATCCGCTGATCTGCGGCGATTCAAGCAGCTTACGATGGGCCATACAATCATCATGGGCCGGCGAACCTGGGAATCGATCGGTCGGGCTCTGCCAGGGCGGCGAACCGTGGTCGTTTCGCGCAACCCCGAGTTGCAGATCGACGTGGCCAACGTTGAGCTGGCGATGAGCCTCGACCAGGCTTTGGAAGCTGCCCAGGCCCGCGGCGAGGAGGAGGCTTTCATCGTTGGCGGTGCGGAGTTATACAAGGAATCGCTCGGCGTGGCCGATCGAATTTATCTTACGCGAGTCTGTGCGACGGTCGACGGCGATACCTACTTCCCCGAAGTGAACTGGAGCGAGTGGCGGCTGATCGCCTCGGAAGAATATGGCGCAAACGAAAAAAACGAATATGCTTACCGGTTTGAAACCCACGACCGACGGTAAAGATCGCTGTGCCTGGGGTCCACGCGGCGGCGAGTTGATGACCGCGTACCACGATACCGAGTGGGGCGTCCCGGTCCACGATGACCAGAAGCAGTTCGAGTTTCTCACGCTCGAAAGCGCGCAGGCCGGGCTGAGCTGGCTGGTCGTGCTGCAGAAGCGCGAAGCGTACCGCCGGGCGTTCGCCGATTTCGATCCCGAGAAGGTCGCCCGGTTCACCGCCAAGCGAATTGAAAAATTGCTGGCCGACCCCGGGCTTGTCCGCAATCGTCTGAAGATCCTGGCCGCGGTTTCAAACGCTCGAAGGTTTCTCGACGTGCAGGAGGAATTCGGCACGTTCGACAAGTACATTTGGAGCTTCGTTGGCGGACGACCTATTCAAAACCGACTCGAAAACATGAAACAACTGCCGGCGACTTCCAAAGAGTCCGAAGCGCTTAGCAAAGACCTCAAACAACGCGGCTTCAAGTTCGTCGGCAGCACGATCATCTACGCCCACATGCAAGCGGTCGGGATGGTCAACGACCATCTCGTGACGTGCTTCCGGCATAAGCACTGTGCGCGGCTGCGATAAGCTTGATCGACACTCCGATGCTCGGCCCACCAGGGAGCGGATTGAACAAGCTGTTGCTTTGCTCTGGAGGTGAAAAATACCCGATAGCTCATCGGGCATCCAATTGTTTGCGAACCTCGGCAAACACCTCGGCGACAGAAGAGACTCGCCCAGCTTCGATGTCCGCATGACTTTGACGAATGTCGGCAGCGGTTTCCTCCGCATCTCGTCGCCGAGCTTCCCATTCGCCTGCAAGTTTGACGAGCGAATCGGCCACGCCGTGTTCAAGTTGTTCACCAGCAAAGCGATGGAAATCCTGTAGATCAGCATTGGTGATGGGCATATCGGTCCTCCTCGCCAATTATAGCATCGTCCTAGAGGGACAATATACACATAGTGGGATGGGCTCAGGAGAACTGCAAAGTCACGAATTGAGCATTCTTAGGCCGAGTGCTGGGTTC
>CAZGMU010000556.1:0-2770 GCA_964526975.1 uncultured Planctomycetaceae bacterium | reverse complement strand
CCGCTTCCGTGGGAGTGCAAGGTCCAGGCGATAGGATCACCCGATCCGGCTTGCGCTCCAGCATTTCATCCACGCTGATTTGATCGTTGCGAAAGACTTGAATATCGAGCGTCGAATCGATTTCCCCCAACCGCTGCACGAGGTTGTAAGTAAACGAATCGTAGTTATCGATGATAATGATCACGGTACCGACTTCACTCTCTCATTGCCCGACCATTCCAAGCACACAAAAAACTTAGCGTCGGTCGCCAGATCGAATCTCCAACCAACACGCATTCCTCGAAACACGGAAAAAACCCTTTGCCCGAAACCCACATTCGAAACAAAATCATCCGCCTCTATCCACGTTCATCTACGGATAAAATCCATCGATCCTCAGTCTACCGGTAAAAAACTCTCTCGTCCAAGATGCCCAAAACCACCCCCAATCAAACAACATTACCGACGCCGAAGCGCGTAGTCGCGATCCCACGCTCCGCCAGCCAACCATAAGCGAGACCGGCCTGACTACGATTCGTTTCGCCCGAGCCAGGACGAGCCATGCGTCACCACGAGCGAATAACTCGACATCACCGAGTTTCACCGGGCCCGGCGAATCGCACTTCGCCTAGCCATCGAGGCGATTTCTCAGTAAATTAAAGGGTTCTCCAGCAAATTACCCCAAATAGGTTCCGCGCAATTATCCAAGCAGAACCAAAGCTTAGCGTCGGTCGCCAGACCGAATCTTCAACCAACACGCATTCCTTATCTATCCTCCGTTTCCAGGGAAACAAGAATTCTAAAACACGTTCTAAGGTTTCCCTCCCTCGACGTTGAATCTTGCCTGTTAGCACTCCGTCCATGCCCGATCCGAAATACATCCGCAACTTCTCCATCGTCGCTCACATCGACCACGGTAAAAGCACGCTCGCCGATCGCCTGCTCGAGCTGACCGGCACCGTCAGCCGGCGCGAAATGAAAGAGCAACTCCTCGACGCAATGGACCTCGAGCGCCAACGCGGCATCACGATCAAGGCCCACCCGGTCTCGATGAAGTACAAACACAACGGCCAAGAGTACGAGCTGAACCTCATCGATACCCCAGGCCACGTCGACTTTCATTACGAAGTCTCCCGTTCGCTCAAGTGCTGCGAAGGCGCGCTGCTCCTCGTCGATGCGTTCCAAGGCGTGGAAGCTCAAACGGTCGCCAACGCCTACGCGGCGATGGAGCAGGATCTCGCGATCATCCCCGTCATCAACAAGATCGACCTCACGCACGCCCGTGTCGACGAAGTCAAAGAAGAAATCGAACACACGCTCGCCATCGATGCCGACGAGGTGGTCGGTTGCAGCGCCAAAACCGGCCTCAACTGCGAAGCTGTCCTCGATGCCGTCGTCAACCGCATCCCTCCCCCTAAGGGCGATCCCAAAGCAACGCTTCAGGCAATGGTTTTCGACTCGGTCTACGACGAGTACCGCGGCGCCGTCACCTACATTCGCGTTATGAACGGAACGGTCCGCAAAGGCCAGCGAATTAAATTCTTGCAGGCCGGCACGACGCACGATGTCATCGAGATCGGTCAGTTCACGCCGCAACGCGTCGGCCGCGAAGAACTCGTCGCCGGCCAGGTCGGCTACATCATCTGCAACATCAAGTCCCTCGGCAACGTCCACATCGGCGACACCGTCACCGTCGCCGAAGGCGAGCCCGCGTCAGCCCTCGAAGGCTACCAAGAACCAAAACGCATGGTCTTTTGCGGCCTCTATCCCTCCGATGGCCAAGACTTCGAGCAACTCCGCGAAGCGCTCGACAAGCTCTCGATCAACGACCCCAGCTTCGAATTCGAGCCCGAATCGAGCGACGCTCTCGGCTTCGGCTTCCGCTGCGGCTTCCTCGGGCTCCTCCACATGGAGATCGTGCAGCAACGGCTCGAGCAAGACTCCGACATCGACTTGGTGCAAACGGCCCCGAACGTCACCTACGAAATCACCAAGAAAAACGGCGAAGAGCTCGAAGTCCACACGCCGCAAAAGGTGCCAGACCTCGGCGATATCGAGGAATTCCGCCAACCGATCGTGCGCGTGAATTTCGTGCTGCCGACCGACTACATCGGCCCGATCATGAAGCTCTGCACCGATCGACGGGGCGAGTTCGTGCGCACCGAGTACCTCTCGCCCACGCGCGCCATGCTGACATACGATCTAGCGCTGGCCGATGTCGTTTACGACATGCACGACAAGCTCAAAAGCGCCACCCGCGGCTACGGCACGATGGATTACGAGTTGCTCGGCTATCGCCCCGGCGAACTCGTGCGCCTCGACATTCTGGTGAAAGGCGACCGTGTCGATGCGCTCTCGATCGTCTGCGACCGCCGCGATGCCGAGGTGCGCGGCCGCGCCGTCATCAAGAAGCTCAAGCAAGAAATCCCGCGGCACATGTTCGAAGTGCCGCTGCAAGCCGCAATCGGCGGCAAAATCATCGCCCGCGAAACCATCAGCGCCATGCGCAAGAACGTAACCGCCAAATGCTACGGCGGCGACATCAGCCGCAAGCGCAAGCTCTGGGAGAAGCAGAAAGAAGGCAAAAAACGAATGAAGTCGATCGGCCAGGTCGACATCCCCCAAAAAGCCTTCCTCGCCGTGCTAGAAACCGGCGAAGACGAAAATAAAAAGAAATAATCAAGCACCCATTGCTCCCTCACTTTTTTATTTCCTCATCCACAATTTAGCGTCGGCCGCCAGGCCGAATCCCCCCCCCAAACCCCCCCCCCCCCCAACACCCTTTCGCCCC
>CAZGMU010000555.1:0-2785 GCA_964526975.1 uncultured Planctomycetaceae bacterium | reverse complement strand
CCTCCACGCCCAAATACTAGATGTTGCGGCAGGTGGAGTCAACTAGATAACCACATCGTAGGATCACCGCGGGTTGAACCACATCCTGGACGAGGAGTATGAATCTAGCATAATTTATTCAAATGTATAGTAGGTACTTTTGGCCATTGTGCAGATGTATGGGAGTAATCCCAAACTGGTTTTTGCTGGCTTGGAAGCCCTGGGTGGATTTTTTTGTAGTTATTGAGGCCGCCCGGGAACTCAAACCTATGGGTGGCGCGTCCTGAGTCTTCGAAGAGCGTGGAACTGTGCAGTTTGGCAAACCACGTCCTTCCCAAAGCGTCAAGGCGTGCCACCCTAGCTGTTGACCTTAAAAAGATTTCACGTAAAGGGACTAAGGAGCAGAGAAGTTCATTTACCATGAAGAGTACGGAGATCACGAAGAAAGAATGAGTTAGATTTCTTTTGCAGCCGCTTCCACGATAATTCTTGCGTTCTTCGTGCCTCTTGTGGTTCAGTCGGTTCTTGCTTTGCGCCTTTTCGTGAGATTCTTTCCAAAAAGGTTAACGGCGTAGCGTGCCCCCGAAATTCACGGATACCCTCCGGTTATTGAGCGTGTGGGTGGGGGATTCGGCGTGGCCGCCGACGCTAATGTGTCGGAAGCTAGGTAAAGAGGTAGCCCACTCTTAGCGGAGCGACTGTGGATGATGGTGGTCGACCGGTTGTCCGCGGGTTTCGAGGCGGCGAGTGACGGTGAGAGCGAGAGAGCCCGGCATTGCCTTTCGCCGGGGAGCGCCTGCTGGAAAGAAATCCTGCAATCGAACGCCACAGGAGGGGCAATCGATAGTCAGGCGGGCGCTCAAGATCTTGGGGGTGATCGATTCGAGATCAGGGGTAATGCTTTCCGGCCAGGCGTATTCAATACGCCCAATGCCTCGCACCGGGACGGTTTGGCCACATTCACCGCAGGTTACGCTTCTCGGCAACATCTGGTTGCTTTTCCTGGTGCCCGGCTCGAGGTGGAAAGTGGAGTCAATCTGGAGTGATGCAAAATGCGCGCCAAATGCTTTTGTCGAAAGAGGAAAACTTAGCTCGACCTTTGTACCTTAAATGTATGTTTGACAGCTAGATTTTGGTCAGTGGGCAATTTCGCAGTTATTTATAAAGAGACGTCTTTAGGAATACGTGCTGGTAGAGATTCGGCGTTACCGCCGACGCTAAGCTAACATGTGTTGAATTTTATGGGCTCTGGGAGGATTGAAGTTGTTCCAGTGAGAGTGCTTTCTTCAACTCGCCGCTCTCCTCAAGCGAACGCTGCTGGACACGCTCGACCATTTCTGGAAGTCGCCTACCTAGAAAAACAAGCGGCTGACCGCCCATGCTCATGTTGTCGCCCGAACTTGAAAAGCTCAGCGTCAACGAATCGGCGCCAACGGGCTTTTCGTCCTTGGGGGTGATGATTGACCATCGCCAACGCAGGCTGCCAGACATCGTTTCATACAGAGTCCGCTCCTTGCACTCGCGCTCCGATTTACCTTCGAGCACGATCCGAGGCATGTCCTTGAACCACCCCTGGCTTTCTTTCGTGTCGGTCGATTGCGACCAACACATCAGCACCGCTTTGTCACTCAATTTGATGGCCACCCACAACGAAACACTGCGATTACCGCTCGAGCCACTGCTGAAATTGCCGATTGACCGCACAGGCAACGCTTCGGTTACTTCCACCCGATCAAAGCCTTCTGGCGTTTCAAACGTGAATAAATCGGGCGGTGGTTCCACATTCGCTTGGATGACGTCGTACTCCTGTTCCACCTGAGGCTCTTCCCCCGCCTCGCCGCTCAGAACGACGACTCGCGCGGGCACCCCGATCCGCGGATCGAGCCAGACCCGCCGCCAGAATGGAGCTCCTTTCCCCTTCTTCGACTCGTAGATGTCGCACTCCTGCCCCCGAACGCGCTCGCGGCCAACTTGCTCGAACCCTTCGGGCAAACTGCCTAAAAGCAGCATTATTTCACTCACTTGCAGGCCGTTCTCGACCATGAGCTCCGCTTGAAGCAGATCCGTCGTTGGCCCCACGATTGCTTTCTTTTCCGGTTCCACCAGAACCATCGACCGTTTGTCGTCGTTGGCCATGGTTATCTTTGTCACCTTCTTCAGGTCGTCGTTTCCGCCGGAGCTGAAGCCGTACGAGACCATATAGCAGGTGCTAGGCCGTTTGTAATAATGCTGCACTGGAAACCGAACCGTCGCCGTGCCGAACTTGGTTTGCGTGCGTTCGTAAATCCAGCCTTTTACATACAGGCTTTGCACTGCCTGCAACCGTTGCCGTACATCGGCAAGCCCATAGGCCTGTTGCGGACGAAGCGTGGATAGACTGGCGATTCCGCCAATCACCAGCAGTATTACGGCAAGCGTTGCCCCGGCCGATATCAACCGCCAGCCGCGCGCCGCCGATTGCGAAGATCGCTGTAGCTTTGCCGGCAATTTCGCCAGCAGTTCAGCTCTCAAGCGGTCGTGGTTGGTCGCATAACCTTCATAGCTCGCACGGAACAACGCATCGCCTATCGTTTCCACGGCATGTCCTCCTGCATTCGGCGCATGATCGCACCGACATGTTCACGCGCTCTTTCCAGCAATTTGTAAAACCCTGATTGCGAAACTCCCAACAATTGCCGCGCAACTTCGGCCGATTGTTCTTCCAAATAAAACAAATGAATTGCCATGCGTTCCTGATCGGGCAACTGCCGCACCGCTTCTCTTAGTTCAGCTAGTCGAGAATCCTCGCTCGTTGCATTGGCCACTG
>CAZGMU010000554.1:0-2820 GCA_964526975.1 uncultured Planctomycetaceae bacterium | reverse complement strand
AAAAGGCTAGGGCTTGCGCATAGTGCAGAATCGACTGATAGGTGCGGGGCGACGTGCCGCCTTCCGTTTGGGCGCAGAGATTGAGTTGCTTGTCGAGAGGACAGTCTTCCGTGCAAACATGCGCGGCACGTCGTCCCGCAAGCCGCAGCGTATCCTTGTTCATGAAATCGATATCATTCGACGCCTGGCGACAAAAGTCGAGCTGCCCCAGGAAGAATCACAAGAGCCCGAGCACGTCTTCCGGCACGCGGATCGCGCGAATATGACGGTCGGCCTCGTCCAGCTCGACCGATGAGAAGATAATGTCTGTGGGGACGTACTGCTGCGGCGCGGTATCGCTTGCAATCCGTTGCGCCAGCACATGCAAGTGCCGCGAATGGAACGGCGCACAGCGGACCACCACGTCGATGCGGTCTTTGAGGGCTTCGATAACAGGGAATGTTCCGCCCCCTAATTCGTCGTTGGCGGTCAGGAACCACGCCGACTTTCCTGCTTCGATGACGTGCTCAAATACCTCCGCGTAGCCTTCGGCCATCAGCGACAAGAGCGCAGATTGAGTTTTGGTAGGAATGCGGTTGTATTCATCAATGATTTTCACGCGCATCCGGATCCAACTGCGCCAGGAGACGCGGATTTCACCGGCCGATTCCGCGGTCACCAGGCTCTTGGGAAGCGGATTCCCCAACAGGTCGGTAATGGTGAGTTGCGGATGGCCATGCTGAATCGCACGGCGTGCCTCCTCCAGCGAATGACCGGCGAGCATGGCAATGATTGTCGCCATCGAGGTCTTGCCGTAACCGGGCGCGCCGACAAACACCATTCGCCGCGACGTCATCAGTGTGAGCAACGGCAGCAGAACAAACGATGAAAGGCTCTCCTGCTCGGGCAGGCCGATTGAAAAGCCATTATGCGATACACGCTGCCGGACTTCCCACGCTAAATCGAGTGTTCCCGGCAGCAACGATTGCTCAGCGATCCAACGGTAGGCGCGGCGGAACTTGCCGGCCAGCCCCACCTCCACTGCTGGGCTGAACTGCACTTCCCCGTTATCGCCGACAGTGGCTCGTCCCTTGAGCCAGCGATTGACAAACTGGGCTGCATCCATTGGAACCTCTGCGCGCTTGCAAATCGCGCGCTTTTCAGACTTGGGGCGGCTTGAAACAAAGCCGCACGACGTCGTCCCGACGGAGCGGCTCGAAAGAATCGGGCAACTTTCCTTTCACGCGGAACGACTTGATGTAATAACTGCCAGTTTTGATCGCAGGCAGCCCGCGATCTTCCAGCCATGCCCACACCCATTGTGCCCGGGCACGATCGATTTTCTGGGCGGCTTCCAAGTCAAAATCCAGAAAAGCCTGAGCCGCCAGTGCGTTATAGAAGTAAGTGAACCAATTCCATTGCTGGGCAAATCGCTTGCAATAGCGATGTTGGCGCGGCACGAGGGCCACACCCAATTGTGAAGCCGTAAGCCCGAAACCGCGACTGAAGCTGATAGAGAGAATAGATTGCGGCAGCAAGGGCTGAAGCTGCCGAGCAACCACTTCGCGCTCGCGCGGTGCGAGCGTGGGAAACAGGTTTAAGTTGAGCAAGCAAGCGTCGGAACCTTGCAGGAACCGCACCATCTCGTCGCTCAGATGGCCATTGCGCACCGACGGAACACACAAACAAGCCAGTCCGCCACGGCCCGTTGCATCCCAATGAATGTTTTGTGTTTGCGAGCAACCGACCCGGAAGCCGTGCCAATCGCCGGGAAAAATCGCTACTCGATCGCGCGCGGCCACGGCGTCGATAAGGTGTGCCATGAAATCAACGTCGCTTCCAGCGGCAAACGCCAGATGGTCGTTCAGCGACCACATTCCGCCGGTGAGCCCCTCGATCCGCCGTTTCAATTCCGGCGCAAATGCATCGTGAAACCACTCCAGGCCGGCGGTGTAATGCGTCGTTAAGTGCGTGGCTGTCAGCCGGGCAACGGCCGATTGATAAGCTCGCACACCGGCCGAGTAACCCACGGGGAGCAACGGACGAAATAGTTCGATGTCTTCGGGTTCCATCGCAGCAATCAGTTCGGCAGCCGAAACAATTGACTCCGCCGATCCTCCAGCGATGCATAGACCATCCCGTCGGACAACAGATTGATCGAGCGACATAATTGATGCTCCAATTCCCAATCGGGCGTCGGCTCAAAATAGTAACAGACGTTGTGTAGTCCGATCCGGAGAATGCTCGGCCCCCAAGGCAATCGCGACACGACCGTGCCGCGACCCGCAAAGGGATCGAAGTCGACATGATGATTCTGGGCCCAGGCATTAGCCTTGGAATTGCCAAAAAGCGATTCACCGTACGCGATGTAGGTATGCTTGAAAGTGAATTCGCGGATGCCGTAAGCCGACAGAGCTGTTATGTAATCATCCACGGCACTCCGTGAATCGATCCAGCCGCGTGTCATCACGCAAGTGGCTCGAATCGGCAGCGACCCAGCGGCACTCACAAAGCCTTCCAGCGAAACGGTATCATCGCCCATCAGTTCCCGGCAGCGCATATCGTCGTAATGATGCCGCGAGTAGCAGAAGTAGCTCAGGCCGGCATCTGCCAAAAGGCGCGACAGCTCAGAGGTAAGCCGCGATCCATTGGTAAAACACGCGATTTCGTTGAAATAGGTTCGTCCTCGGCGGACCAGTGCCACCACGTGCTCTGCCTGCAACAGCGGCTCGCCACCTCCAGTAATTACCAAGCGTGTGGCCCCGCGCTCGCGTGCAAAATCGTAGTACTGCTCAACGGGGACGCGACTCCAATCGACCGAATTAAATCGCAGCGAACTGA
>CAZGMU010000553.1:0-2821 GCA_964526975.1 uncultured Planctomycetaceae bacterium | reverse complement strand
CCCTCCCCTAACCCCTCCCTACAAGGGAGGGGAATTTTAAAACACGTTCTAAGTCTGCGGCGGTCCGCCATCGCCCGGCCCCGCCGGCCCGCGCGGGTCTACCTCCGGCACGCCGGTCGCCGGGTCGTCCACCAGACGCGGCATTCCATACTCTTCCGCCTGGTCGACAAACACTTCGCCCGTTTGCACCCCATCGATGTCACGCCGCAACAGCAGATAAATTCCCACAGCCGCGACCCATAAAAATCCCGCTTCGTATCCCGCAACCAACAGCGCGACAATACCTTTCCAAAAACCAATGACTTTCTTTGTCGCCGAGAGCAAGCCGGTCATCTCCTCCTGTTCGGTTGGTTCAGGAGAGGGGATCGAGATCTCCATCGATGCATCGGGCCCTGGCTTCAAGTCGATTTTGGGCGCTTGAATCGGCGGAGGATCGGGAGCAACGACGCTGCGCATCGTCTTGTTGTCCAATCCCCAATCGATCGACCAATTGCCCAACCCGATGGCCGACGATGCGAACAGCTTGACCACGAACATACTGGCAATCGCCAGAAAGAGCGAAAAAATCGCGTACCACAGCAATCGCCACGGCCGATGGTAAACGTACGCGTAGCTCCGGCTCAGCGCGTCGAACGCATCGGTTCCTTCAACGCTTACCGTCGCCCACATCAGCGGCCAGCCGATGAGCGCACCGATCAACAGCACCGCCATCATCAAGCCCAGCAGAATGACGAACGGCCACGCAATCGCCGCGAGAAATGCCAGCGCGTCGACCCGCATCAGCAAACCAACTACCACCAACTGAATGGCGAATACCCCCGCCCCCGCGAGCGCCACGAGCGGCGGCAAGCTATAGGAAAGCCATTTCGACAGCGAGTGCTTCAATGCAGCGAGCAGCCCCGGCGCTTCATCGCGCGTAAACTTCAGCGCCGCAATGCGCGTAATCGCCCCGCCGAACAGCCCCCAGATCAATAGCTCCCAGATGCCGCAGAGCAATAAAAATAAAAAGCCGATCGGCGTCAGCTTCGAATCAAACATCGAAACAAACGGGCGGCTGAAGTAGGTCCAAATCATCACCGGACCTTGAACCAGCCACTCGCGGGCCGAGTCGAACACCTCGCCGGCGCTGCGGGCCGATGTATCGAGCCACGCGAAATCGGACTTTGCCTGAACCGCGTTCGCCCAAAGTTTCAGGTTCGTGCTTTGCCGCCAGCCGGCAATCACCGGATCGGTGCTGTTGTGAAAAGCCTCGGCCAAGAGTGCCCAGCCAATGCTAGTCATTACCAGCCCCGCGGCCCCCAGCACCAGCACCCGCGCCATCAGCGCAATGCGGACCGACCGCAACAACATCAACCAAGGGAGCAGCTCGCTCCAAACAACGTCTCGCACCTTCGTATGTGAATCAGCCATGGGGGCCCTGAAAGGGGTTCGGAAATTGCCAGTCCGCTCAGACGCGTCGATTATAAGCCCTCGGCCGTCCAATGCTAGCTGGGCGGGGCCGCCGCTTGGGCGCGAAACAGGGGAGCACTGGCGCTTTACTCCGTGTCGTCGATCATCCCGCCGCCGTCGGCGCCAGGTTGTGTCTCGGGCACTTCGTCCGCTTCGGGGTCCGTCACCACGGGCAGCGAGTATGTTTCGCCCAGCCAGCGCCCCAGGTCGATCGTTCGGCAGCGCTCGCTGCAAAAGGGCAGCGTGGCGGACCTCGCCGCGTCAAACTCGGTTTTGCAGATGGGGCACCGCATGGCAGATCAGAACGCTTTCCCCCCGCACCATACCATCCAATTGTACAGCCACGGCTGAACCCAAGGGTTCCAAGTCGGGTAGCTGACCGATAGCACCGAGAACGACAATAGCACCGCTGCGAAAACTTGTCCCGCAGTCGACCGCGCCAACCGATCCGCTGCCGGAATCATCATCACGAGCCACAGCGGAATAAACCAAAACATCCACCGAAAGCCGCTCGTCATCCCGCCATAGTTACGATCATCCTGCGGTCGCAACCCAATATAGAATACCAGGCAGACGATGGTCATCCCCGCGATGCCGAGTGCCAACTCGCGGCGCACCGCATCAGGCGACCACAGCCACATCCACGTCCCCGCGATGCTGAGCAACCAAATCGGCGTGAGCGAAAAAATACCGTGGTGCCCCACCAGCACGTGGATCGCATAGGTCAACTGGCTTGGCTCCCCCTTGTCGATTCCTTGCCGGTCCTGCCAGTAGCTCTTAATCTCACGTCCGTTCACTGAGTACGTGTATTTGTACCAATGGTCGTCGGGGTTTGTCTCACTACGGTGCATGTAAGGCGGCCGCAGGCTTTCGTGCGCGATCCAATTCGTCGCAAAGAAGGCGACAACGATAACCGCGGCTCCCGGCACAAACGCCAGCAGCGTCTGGCGTGGCGTGTACCAAAGCAGTAGGGCGCCTACCCCGGCCAGCAGGACGAGCGCCGGCAATTCATCGGCCGCGGTGAGAGCGGAGGCCAGGCCGGCAATCGCGAAGTATCGCAGTCGTCGCTCGCCATCAGCAAGAATGCGGACCGTTGCATACAGCGCGATGGTAGTGGTCACAGCCGCGACCGTATGGTTGTTGAGAACCACCGCAAACGTATTGAGCATCGTGCCCATCGTCGCCGCGCACATGACGAAAATTCGTCCCCAATCGGTCGTGCCGTACCGTTCGACCAGTCGCGCCAGCAAGACGAACATCAACGCCATCGGAATGATATTGATCGTTATCAGCATCACCCGGCCGATTTCGTACGGATGATCGCGCAGGGTCGCGCCGCTGAATCGGTGGATCAACCAGTATTCGCCCGCCA
>CAZGMU010000552.1:725-2834 GCA_964526975.1 uncultured Planctomycetaceae bacterium | reverse complement strand
GGATTCTACGCACCCCGACAGCAAATCAGGACTTCTCCGATATTGCCTTCTATCTAGTCGAGCAAAGTGTAGAGAGTGCTATTAACTGGGTTGATGGTTTGGAGAAGACGCTCGATTTATTGGCGCGCAATCCGCTGCTCGGGTAGTCAGTCGAAAAGCTTGGCCAAGGGGTTCGGCGGCATACGTTTCAAAAATATGTGATCTTCTATGTTCCGCTTGATGATGGGATCGAAGTTCGATGGATTCTGCACGCGTCGCGCAATATTAAGGATATTCGTACCTAACTGGCGTGCGCACGTTTTATGGACGACCTGCCGAGCCTCTACGCCAGCGAGGTGCTGCCCGCTAACGTTTAGTTGCCGCCTACCGTGGGCACGCCGGTGATCGGGCGCACGTTGCGCAGGGTGCCGGTCGGCTGGAAGGTTAAGTTAGGCTGAGAGTCCTAGCGTTGTAATCAATCGAAAGAATTTTTCCAGCTAACAACATCGTCCCTAGTAGAGGGAACTGACCGTCATTCGCAATGGCCTGCGTTCGGAGAGTTGTGCTGAACCAATCGAGGTAGCAGGTGAACGTTTCCAGCTCGACTCTGCTACCGTCGGCCAAAGTTGCTTCCGTTGTTGTTGCTTTGCGAAGTCCAAGTCTGATGATTTCTTGACGTGGTATCACCAGCGTCCCGTTGAACGCGGTATCGACCCACACGCTGAGCGATTCCTTGGGAGAATTACGCTCGTTCGCGATAAAAACTGCAACCAGGGCACGCAGGGCATCGTCGACTTGTCCGATCACAGGGTCGCGACTCCCAAATGCAGGGCAGTGGATTGACCAACTTTAAGAGTGAAAGTCAATCGATTGGGGAACGCCTCCAACGCGGCATCGACGGCGTCGTCAAACGTATCACCGAGAAAATATTGTCGTGATTCCGGCTCGATACAAATGAACTTGCCGAAGTTGGTGCGTTCCATCTCGCCACGATATTGCGATTCGTAGAGAACCTTAGCGCGCTGGATGACAGATCGGGATTCCGTGGAAATCATAGTGAATGTTCCTGACGGGTTTTGCGAGGTTACTGTCATCCTACCAGTCAATGGAATAACTTAAAAGCTACGAACCCACCGTGGGTACGCCGGTGATCGGGCGCACATTGCGCAGGGTGCCGGTGGGTTGTGGGCGATTAAGTTCCAGCGGCTGGGGTGTTTGATAAGCCGCCACATTGCCTGCGGTATCGCGCGCTTCGAGCTTCAGATAGAAGCGGTTGGGAATGTGGCGTTCGATCCGCCAGACGTATGAACCGGTGTTCTCGAGCCCGGCGGCAACGGTCGACCACGGTCCGTTGGGAAACGAACTGTAGAAGAGCCCGATCGGCCGTGGTTCGAGATTGTCGTCGCTTGCTTGCCAGCGAATTCGCAAGGAATCAGTAAGATTGCCTGCCCCTGGTTCGGCGGCCAAGAGTTCCGCCGTGGGCGGCTGCAAATCGACCGTGACAACCAACTCGGGCTGCTGGCCAGCTTGAGGCTGTGCGGCACTCGCGCCATTGGCCCCCTCGACCAGTATGCGGAAGCCAAACGTGCCACCGTTGGGAACGGTGACTCGTGCCGGACTGCGATTATCGGGATCGATACCGAAGCTTTGCCATGTTTTGCCGCCGTCTTGTGTACCCCACAGTTCCACCTTGGCAACGCCCCAAGAACCGACTTCTTGGAGATCGTATTCCACATCAAACGTGCGGGCGTTCACAAGCAGCGGTTCGCCCGGATTGCGTCCGGTGGATGACCAAGTGGAATCTTCGACCGATGGAAGTGGGACCGGCACGCCTTGGGAGGGCTGGTTGCCGTTCAAAAGATTGGGGGCAAAGGCGCTGGTATCGCTCTCGTTCGCTGGTGACTGGCGTCATGCTTTGACTCGACAGGTTTTGATTTGCTTGGGGCAACTGATTGTTGGCGGGCCAGTCTTGGGAAGACGATGGACTCGTTTGGAATGGATCGCGCGCGTTTGCATCGAACGGCGAGCGGTTGCCAGCAACGTTGGGTAGCGGCTGCGGCTGGTAGGTGGACGAATTAGGTGGAGTCAGACTCGGGCCTGTTGGCGACACCGTCGTAGTCGCTTGGCCCC
>CAZGMU010000552.1:0-715 GCA_964526975.1 uncultured Planctomycetaceae bacterium | reverse complement strand
GCAACGGATGCGCGGATTTCGATTTCGGTTGCCGCCATGGGAACGGGCAAGCGAGCAGTACCCGAAATTCGTCCTGGTTGCGAAATCTCTGCCGGCCCTAAGCTAACGTCGGTCCACAGTCCACCAGCGGAGCGTGCTTCGAGAATGAGCGACTGCGGTTGGAGGTTGGCATCGTTCGCTTCGTAGCGGATGAGAACCTGGTTCGTGCCATCGATGGCTGCGGACAGCGAAAGCTGCGGCAGCTGAGTGTCGATCACCAGTTGTAGCTGGGGCACTATGCTTGTGCCGCCGAGTGGTTGGCCTTTGGCGTCGAGATGCTTGAGCGCGAACCAATAACGGCCATCCTCGGGGGCATGGTAGCTGAAGCCTTGCACGTTGGGGTTGGCCGATTGCAGCAGCGACCAATCATTCGTCCCCGTACGCGACATCATGAGTTGCACCTGGGCGATATCGCTCACCAGGGGATCTTGCTTGTTGACTTGATAGGGAATGAAGAGCAGCGGCTGCTGCCAGTAAGTTGGCTGTGGTGCGACGGGCTGCGGCGAAGCGACTTGCGCGGAGACGATGGAGAAGTTCGCCAACAATATGCAGAGACTCACCGCCAAACGCGCGAAGTGTTTGCGTGTGATCGATATTGTTGTAGAAGGTTTTTTCATAATGATCGGCAGTGAGCCAGGTCGTCTCGACCCCGCTGGGAATTGGGCGGGCTCGGGAC
>CAZGMU010000551.1:0-2834 GCA_964526975.1 uncultured Planctomycetaceae bacterium | reverse complement strand
GCTCTGCTCGACAGCCGGCGCAACGACGCAGACGTCGCCAAGCCGTCGAAGCGCGCGCTCCATGGCCGCCAGACCAGGAGCATAGATGCCGTCGTCGTTCGTTAAAAGAATTTGCATTCGCGTAGGTTGGGCTTTAGCCTGACATTCAACACGTATAATCGTCAGGCTAAAGCCCGACCTACGTACAGCATACGCGCCGCACGAATTGCCCACAACTCGCCACTGGTTCGCATAGCGCAGGAGCGCTATAATCGGCTGCAAGATGGAGCAAAACACTCTCGCCGCTGAGCGCGTACTGGTTCTGGACTTTGGCTCGCAGTACGCCCAACTCATTGCTCGCCGCGTGCGCGAGCAGCATGTTTATTGTGAAATCGTGCGACACGACATCACGGCCGCACGCGTGCGCGAGCTGGCGCCCAAAGGCATCATCCTCTCGGGCGGCCCGGCGAGCGTGTATGCCGACGGCGCGCCGCAATGCGACCCCGGCCTCTTCGACCTCGGCATTCCCGTGCTCGGCATCTGCTACGGCATGCAGCTCATGTGCCAGGCGCTTGGCGGTCGCGTGCAGAGCCACGCGGTTCGCGAGTTCGGCCGGGCTCACTGCTCAATCGACGAGAGCGACGAAGCCGAGATTCTGTTCGCCGGCGTGCCGAGCGATACCGAAGTGTGGATGAGCCACGGCGACCAGGTCGACGCGGTGTCGGGCGACTTCGTGGCACTCGCCCACACCGCATCTTGCGAACATGCCGCGGTGAAGCATCGCGAGCGCCCGCTCTTCGGGTTGCAGTTTCATCCAGAAGTGACCCACACGCCAGACGGCAAAACGATGCTGGCGAACTTTCTCACGAACGTTTGCGGCTGCACGGGCACGTGGCGGCTGGGCGATTTCGCGGAGCAAACAATCGCCAAAGTTCGCGAACGCGTTGGCAACCATCGAGTCATCTGTGGTCTCTCCGGCGGCGTCGACTCTGCGGTCGTTGCCGCTCTGCTGTACCGCGCGATCGGGCCACAGCTGTCGTGCATCCTCGTCGACAACGGCCTCCTCCGCAAAGACGAAGAGAAAGCAATCGTCCACGAGTTCACCGGTCACTTCAAAACCGATCTGCACGTGGTAAAAGCCGAAGCCCGCTTCCTCAGCGGCCTCGCCGGCGTCACCGACCCGCAAGAGAAACGCCGCATCATCGGCCACGCCTTCATCGAATGTTTCGCCGGCGAAGCACTCAAAATTCAGGACGCCAAGTTCCTCGCCCAGGGCACGCTCTACCCCGACGTCATCGAAAGTGGTGCCGCCCCCGATGGCCCCGCCGACACAATCAAACTTCACCACAACGTCGGCGGCCTGCCCGCGGAACTGGGCTTCGACCTGATCGAACCGCTCCGCGACCTGTTCAAAGACGAAGTCCGCCAACTCGGCCTCCAACTCGGCCTGCCGGAAGAAATTGTCTGGCGGCACCCGTTCCCCGGCCCCGGCCTTGCCGTGCGCTGCCTCGGCGAGGTCACGCGCGACAAGCTCGACACAATCCGCGAGGCCGATGCAATCGTCGTCGCCGAAATCAAAGCGGCGAATCTTTATCGCAGCACGTCGCAAGCCTTCGCCGTGCTCCTCCCCGTGCAATCCGTCGGCGTCATGGGCGACGCCCGCACGTACGACAACGCCCTCGCCGTCCGCTGTGTCACCACCGACGACTTCATGACCGCCGACTGGACTCACCTGCCGTACGAGGTCCTCGCGAAGATTTCGACGCGAATCATCAACGAAGTGAAGGGAGTCAACCGCGTCGTCTACGATATCTCCTCAAAACCCCCCGCCACCATCGAATGGGAATAGACCGGTTTGGACTGGTTGCTTAAGCAACCAGTCCGGGGTTGGAATTTTTCAACAATTTGCACTTCGATGGACTGGTTACTTCAGTAACCAGTTTTCTATACTCACGCGAATGGAATCCTTCCGCCACTTCCGAAAATCCTCAGCAACGAAAACGGAATCTTACAAAGGCCACCATCGATACGAGCACTGGTATCTCGACAACCAGATCTACTTCATCACCGCTCGCTGCCGCAGTCGTTATCCCGCTTTCGCCAGCGAAGCGGCGAAGGCAATCTTCTGGGATCGGTTCGATCACTACACCGATGAGTTCGGTTTCGTCCCCTGGATCACGAGCCTCGTCGATAACCACTACCACACGCTCGGCTATTTGAAGTCCGGCGAAAACCTCGGCAAGCTCATGCAGCGGCTACATGGCTCGGTCGCAAAACTGGTCAATGACCTATTGCCGCAGCGACGTTTACCCTTTTGGCGCGAAGCCGGAAATCAGGATTACTTCGACGGTTGCATCCGCGACGAAAAACAATGCCGGCTAGCGTACCGATACACGCTGAACCAGTCGGTACGGCACGGTATTGTGGATGACTGGCGTCGGTATCCACACACGAAAGTTGCGATCGAACTCGAGCGAGGCCTGCGCCGAGCGCTCGAGCTGGGGGCCTTTTTGGAACACGTCCCCTACAAACGATATCAAAAGCAGCGCAAGACTGGTCGCTAAAGCAACCAGTCCAAAACACGGACTGGACTGGTCGCTTTAGCGACCAGTTTTCGCGACCCGTTACAATTCGCTTGGGGTTCGATCTTGATGGGAGAGCGCACACACAAGGGACCTTCGCCATGAACCCGTTTGAACCAATCAAAACGCGACGTCAGTTTATTAAAGGGGCCGCGATTTCTACCGCCGGCCTCGCCCTTCCCACCTTCTGGACCACTCCCGGCGCCTTCGCCGAAGCCCTCCAACTCACGCCCCGCCAAACTGAAGGCCCCTTCTACCCCGACCACTTGCCGC
>CAZGMU010000550.1:0-2835 GCA_964526975.1 uncultured Planctomycetaceae bacterium | reverse complement strand
GGGTTTTGACTGGCGACCGTTGGAACGAGCTCACGCTCGACTTTTGGATGCGCGACACGGCTCGCAACCCGAAACCCGTCGTCATTGTTCAGCGCACTTACGGCACCGACGTCGGGTTCAACGGCTTCGACCTGATGCTCGAAGACGGAGTTCTCTCGGCGCGCATGTACCGTGTCTGGCCCGGCAACGCGATTGGCGTTCGTGCGAAAACACCGATCGCCAAAGATCAATGGCAACATGTTGCCGTTACATACGATGGCTCCAGCGCCGCGGCCGGGCTGAAGCTCTATCTCAATGGCGAGCCGCTGGCCGTTGAAACGGTCCGCGATCATTTGCAAAAGAAAGTGATGGTCCCGATCTTCGGCAATGGTCACCTCACGCTCGGCCAGCGGTTCCGCGACCGCGGCTTCAAAGGCGGCGAGATCGACGAGCTACGCGTCTACGATCGCGCGCTTACTCAACTGGAAATCGCCGATCGTCACGACGGAAAATCGCTTGCCGCAGCAATCTCACAACCTTCTGCGCATCACAACGAACTGGCCAGCTACTCCTTCTCCGCGATCGACAACGACGCACGTAAAGCGGCCGAGAATCTTCGCAGCGCCCGTCAACAATTCGTTGAAGCCGAGGAAGCCATCTTTGAAATCCCTGTGATGGAAGAGATGCCGCAGATGCGGCCAACCTTCATCCTCGATCGTGGCCGCTACGACGCCCCAAAGACCGACGCCAACCGCGTCGACCGCAATACGTTCGCCAAGCTGCTTATTCCCTTTCCGAAAGAGGCTCCGCGTAATCGCCTCGGCCTCGCCCACTGGCTCACCGATCCGCATCATCCGCTGACGGCTCGGGTGTTCGTCAATCGGATGTGGGTTCGCTTCTTCGGCCGCGGACTCGTGAGCACACCCGAAAACTTCGGCCTGCAAGGCGCGTTGCCGACTCACCCCGAACTGCTCGATTGGCTTGCTCGCGATTTTATCGATCATGGCTGGGACATCAAACGACTCTGCCGCACGATCGCGCTGTCGGCTACCTATCAACAAGACTCGCGATGCGATCGGACGCTCCGCGAACGCGATAGCGAAAACGAATTACTGGCTCGCGGCCCAAGTCGTCGTCTCTCGGCCGAGCAGATTCGCGACGTTGCCCTCGCCGCCTCCGACCTGCTCGATCGCAAAATGGGCGGCCCGCCCGTATCGCCCTATCAACCGGGCGGCGACCTGTGGCGGGAGTCGAATACGATGTCGCCCGCGTACCATCAGTCGACCGGGCGAGATCTGTATCGTCGCTCGCTTTATTCCGTGTGGAAGCGCACCACGCCGCTGCCCAACATGATGGCTTTCGACGCGCCGTCGCGCGAGGTTTGCACCGTCGCCCGTAGCCGCACGAACACGCCACTCCAGGCGCTGGTGCTATTAAACGACGTGCAGTTCATCGAAGCCGCCCGCGCGCTCGCAGCCAGCGTATCACGATCCCACTCGCAACTCGTCGACCAAATCGACGAAGCCTACCTCCGCCTTACCGGCCGCCACCTCGACGCCACCGAGCAGAACCTGCTCACCGACCTGTACCAAGAACAAGCCGCGCTCTTCGCCGACAAATCGCAACAGAGTCCCGCTACGTTCAACAAACTCGGCGAATCCAAACTCGATGAGAAACTAAACCCCATCCACATCGCCGCCCTAACCGTCGTCTGCCAAACCATCCTCAACCTAGACGCCACAATCTACGAACGATGAACGCCAACCACATTTAGCAGCGGAGCTTGCTCCGCGCGGGGCAAGCCCCGCCGCTAACCGCAAAAAATTATTCGCCAACCATAACGCAATGAACGACATCCACCCCATCGAACAACTCCAGCGCATCTCCCGCCGCCACTTCTTCGGCACCACCGCTGCCGGCATCGGTAGCGTCGCGCTCAGCTCATTGCTCAGTCCATCCATCGCGCACTCCGCCCAAACACAATCAACCTCAACCAACCCACAGTCCCAATTACAATTCCCGCCGCGTGTGAAGCGCGTCATCTACTTGTTCCAAGCCGGCGGTCCTGCCCAACAAGACCTGTTCGACTACAAGCCACTCCTCAACGAGCAAAACGGTCAGCAACTCCCCGATCGCATCCGCGGCGACCAGCGCCTCACCGGCATGTCAGCCCAGCAGGCCTCAATCCCGCTTGCCGGCTCGCTCTTCAAATTCAAACAACATGGTCAATCCGGTGCGTGGCTCAGCGAGGTGTTGCCTCATCACGGGCGCATCGTCGACGATGTCTGCTTTGTCAAATCGATGTGGACCGAGGCGATCAACCACGATCCAGCCATTACGTTCTTCCAAACCGGCTCGCAAATCGCCGGCCGGCCGTCGATGGGCTCGTGGCTCTCGTACGGCCTCGGCACGATGAACGACGACTTGCCGTCGTTCATCGTCTTGGTCACGGCGAACCAGGCTGACCAACCGCTTTACGCCCGGCTGTGGGGCAGCGGTTTCCTTGACTCGAAATACCAGGGCGTACAACTTCGCCCTGGCAAAGATCCGGTCCTCTATCTCAGCAACCCAGACGGCATCTGTCGCTCGGGTCGCGGCGCGATGCTCGAGAAGCTCAACACGCTCAACCGCCATCAATTCGAAAAAGAACTCGACCCTGAAATCGAATCGCGAATCGCTCAATACGAAATGGCGTTTCGCATGCAAACAAGCGTGCCCGATGTGACCGACCTTGCCAGCGAACCGGCTAGCACGTTCGATCTCTACGGTCCCGACAGTCGCACCCCCGGCACCTTCGCCGCCAACTGCCTGCTCGCCCGCCGGCTGGCCGAGCGGAACGTCCGGTTCATCCAGCTC
>CAZGMU010000549.1:0-2843 GCA_964526975.1 uncultured Planctomycetaceae bacterium | reverse complement strand
ATATTGACGCTTTCAAACTTAAACACGACTGCCCATTTTTCAAGGTCAAACACACCGTTCCCGAACGTGTCAGCGTCGCCGTCCGAATCCCCGCCCGGCGAGGTCCAGTCGATACCCGGTCCTGACTGTGCGAGGTTTAGGTCAAATGTGTAGTTCGCCGTCGGATTGAACACGCCATCCGACCCGTCCGCGTTCGGCACAATGATCTGGCCCACGGCCGCCGACTCGGCGAGAAGGCCGAGCACCATCCACGCGATCAATCGCTTCTCGAACATATGAACGCTCCTTCTTCGCGCGCCGAACTCGGCCGCGTCAGATCTGATACGCAAGTCCAACGCCTACCGCCAAAGGCGGCGGCGCAAAAGCCAACTACCGGCGGCGTCGCGCGAGCAACGCACTGAACGCGAAGACGGCGATCGCCGTCGACGGTTCGGGAACCACATGCAGCTGAAAGACCGCTCCCGCGGTCGTCGGGATCTCGGAGAATCCGTTCGCAAGCGTATCGGGAATCACTCCGATGAACACAGTTTGGGCTGCAAAGTTGACGGGTACCGCGATGCTCAAGGAAACGAGCGTTCCGGCACCGAAATCACCCTCGGGCGGGGGCACCACGTTCGATAACTCGATATCGACGATTCCTTCCGGAGGGTCGCTCGGGTCATCATGCGTTGCCGCATTCAGGGTGAGGGGCAAGTCAGAAAGGAACGGGTCGCTGTCATCCCAGATCGTCCCGGTCTCGTAGGGGGCGGCCCAGAGATAGCTCTCGAGACGAAGGCCGGGCTCGAAGAAAATCACACGGAAAATCGCTGAGTCATGGACGTCCGCGCCGTCCGTCGATAGCACAAGGTCCAGGTCAAAGGACTGCCCGCGATTCACGGTTCGCTCGGATTGACCATCGCTGATCGGCGACAGAATGTAATCGGCGGAGGCCCACTTCACCGCGCTGAGCGCGAGAAGGGCGCTAAGTTTCGGCAAGATCCCCTTGCGGAGGCTCACGAACTCGGGTCTCCGATCATACTTCGCCCGTTGGAAATGCAGAGAGACGCCCGTCCCTCCCGATTTGGAATCTACTGGGTCCTCCGCACCGTTTCAAGATCAAAATTCGCGAAATTAGCAGACTGAGTTGTTTTCTCGTTCTCTTGCGAGTGATCTGAATTGTGGTAGTTGGGCCCGTCGGACGAATCAGCTGAGCCCGCAACCCGGAGAGATGTCGATATCACTTGGCGCAACCAAACGCTGCTATCGAGCAGCGCGAATCTGATCGAGCAGATTCGGGTCCTTGATTTCCTTATCGCGGGCGAGCAGCAGGACTTTGCTCATGATCTCCGCCGTCTTCGGGTCCTCATCCGCGAACCGCAGGAAGATGCGGCCGCGGTGCTGGCTGTGTACCGGGACGATGAACAATGCTCCGCCGGGCAGCATGTGCGTCGTCGCGCTGCCGAGGTGCACGCTGTACTCGCCGTGCGTCCCGCGAATGTGCGCCAGCGGCGACTTTACCGTCATATTATCGAGCTTCAGCAGTTGCAGCGTCTCGCGGAGCAGCGCCTCCCGCATTTCGACGGTGCTCGCGGATGCTTCTGGATCGACGCCGCCGCGGTGCGCGACGCTGACGATCAGGTCGACATCACGAAGTGTCTCGCTCAACAGGCGCTGTGGAACATCGACGAGCGACATGGGTTCGTCCGCGCCGCGGCGGGCGAAGCGGACACGCTCCAGTGTCAGGCCTTCGATGTCCGCGGGCGTGTAGAACGCCTCCATGAACTCGATCCACGCAACGAGTTTTTCGTCGTGGTACGAGCGGAATACACCCATCTCCGGAGCGCTGACCCAGCCGCGCGATCCGAGCAGAGCCAGCGCCTGCCGAGGATTGACCTGCTGCATCACCCTCGCGGTGCCCAAGTCCGTGACCGCCTACGCCCGGAAGGGGTGGTCCGTGACGATGGAGCTGGCCCGGATCAAGGGCAAGTGGCGCGTGCTGGGCGTCGGCATCGTGTATCCGTGATGCCGCCGGCTCGCTACGGACACGTCGCGCCGAAATTCGCCAGCAGATTCGCCATGTCCTGGAGATCCACGTCGCCGTCGCCGTCCAGATCGCCGTCGGCCGGGGTTGCGCCGGCCGGCGTTCCATAATGAGCGAGGAGGAGACTGAGATCCTGCAAGCTCACGACACCGTCGCTGTTGACGTCGCCGGGGCACGGCGCCACGATTGCCTTGATGCCCACACTGCAGTTTGCCCATGCAGCAATTGAGACAAAGCCGGTATTCGGTTCGGGAACATTGCGCAGTCCGTAACTGCTGAGTCCCCACGTGACGATCGACCCGTCCGATTTCAGGCCGAGGCCGTGTTCTCCGCCGGCGGCCACCGCGATGAAATCGCTGTTGGGCTCCGGCACGTTACATTGACCGTATCCGTTTCGTCCCCACGCTACGATCGATCCGTTCGACTTGAGGCCGAGGCTGAACTGACCGCCCCGTGCAATCGCCGCAAAGTCCGCGTTCGGAGGTGGCACATTGCACTGGCCGTAATCGTTCCCCCCCCACGCAACGATCGAGCCATCACGCTTCAGTGCCAGCGAGTGTCCACCTCCGGCAATCGTGACGAAGTCGGAATTGGGATTCGGCACTTCGGTGCTCTGCCCCCACGCAGCAATCGATCCATCATCACGAACGGCGTAACTCCGTCCCTCCGCAGCGGAGATCGCGATAAACCCGATGTTCGGTTCTGGAACGTCACATTGCCCATAGCTATTGTCACCCCAGGCCTCAATGCGTCCGTTATTGCGAAGCGCCAATGCGTGAGAGGGGTTTGAGGCGTACGCAATTTCGGTAAACCCAGAGTTCGG
>CAZGMU010000548.1:0-2846 GCA_964526975.1 uncultured Planctomycetaceae bacterium | reverse complement strand
AGCGATCAAAAACATGGCGGCGACTTCGGCCACGGGTACGACGGGGCCGGCCTGGGACGAAACCTGGAACGCTCTCCATCGAACCAGGGGCGCAGCCGACGACGATTCGGGTAATGGCCTACGACAAGGACCGCGTCGTCGAACAATCGATCGATGACCCGCGCGCGTTGAAAGAGCTCTTGGGCAAGTGGCCGGTGTTGTGGGTCGATGTGATTGGCCTAGGCGATGAGGCCAAGCTGCGGAAAATTGCCGAAGTGTTTCAGATGCACCCGTTGGCGCTGGAGGACGTGGTGCACGTTCACCAGCGGGCCAAGGTGGATGCTTACGATAATGCGCTCTACATCGTGATGCGAATTCCCGATCATTCGCAAGAGACCCTTTGCGAGCAGTTCAGTTTATTTCTAGGCAAGAATTTTCTGGTGACGTTCCAGGAACGAGCGGGCGACTGCTTTGATCTGGTCCGCTCTGGATTGCGGCTTAAAGAGAGTGCCGCGCGGCAAGGAGTTCACCCGGATTATCTGGCGTACCGGCTGATCGATGCCGCGGTGGACGCCTATTTCCCGCTGATGGAAAGCATCGGCGATCACTTAGATACGCTCGACGATCCGCAGGCGATTGCCAGCTCCAACGATGCGTTCGCACAGTTGCACATCGTGCGGCGCGAGTTGCTCATGCTGCGCCGAGCGGCGTGGCCGCTGAGAGATGCGATTAGTTCGCTACGGTCGGATCTGACACCTTTTATCCAGGACGATACGCGGATCTATTTACGAGACTGCTATGACCACACGGTGCAATTGATCGATCTTTTGGAGTCGTACCGCGATATTGCCGGCGATACGCGTGACTATTACTTATCGACGATCAGCAATCGTATGAATGACGTCATGAAGACGCTCACGGTGATCGCGACGATTTTTCTGCCGCTCAGCTTTATCGCGGGCGTGTATGGGATGAACTTCAATACGGCCGCGTCGAAGTGGAATATGCCGGAGCTGAATTGGCGGTATGGGTACTTGTATTGCTGGGCACTAATGCTGCTCGTAGCAGCCGGAATGTTGTGGTGGTTCAAACGGCGGGGGTGGCTGAGGGCGTTTGGGGAGGAACCGCCGCCGAGGGAGGATGAGCAGGGACGCTAGGGACGGGCGTGCTAGCGTTGCGCGGGGAGGTGCTGTGATGGGCTTTCTTTGCTTCTGGAACTGGGTAGGGGCGCGGCCGCGTGGCTGCGGCCGCTAAAGGAAGGGGGAAAGAAGGGGTTTCGTATTGGATGGTTTCTGGGAAGACGCCATACTAATCGCCCCGTCGACTGCTGGACGTTTGTTCGCAGCAAGTGAGGAACCGACCCAGGATGGGTCGGCTATGTACTTGCGTGCGTCGGGTTGTAGTCTAAGTAGTTGCTTTCCCGCCTTTTGAACGACCCAATCAAGGAAGAGAGGGCGTCATGCTCGCGTCTCGTCTCGTTGTTTTCTCTGTTTTTACGATACTCCTCGTTGGCGGTTCGTCGGCGGCTATTGGCCAACCATTGCTCCTTGGGCCAGTCGAACCAAAAGAGGCCAAAGCGGCGACGCCCGCGGAGACTCCGGCTCCGCAACAATTAACCGACGAGCGTGCGCAGAACTCGGAGAATTTGCGCCTAGCGGAGCGGAAGCTCGAAGCCCACGGAACATCCGACAAGGCCGCCGCCCGCGAGGTGGCGTACTTCCAGGCGCGCGATGCGGTTCTGGCTCAGCGAGCGGCCGTCGAGCAGCAGATCAAAGATCTCAACTCGCGAAAAGCGCGGATCGAAATGCAGTTGAAGTCGCCGGAAGCGCCCGATAAGCCTCCGACGTTCTCCGACCTCGATCGGATGAAGGATGATTTGTCGACTGCTGAGGCCAAAGCGGCTTTGCTGGCCGATCGCTACGACACGGCCGTGGCCAGCAAAGAGCGCGCGCAGTCAGCAGTCGATGAGTGCCTGGTAAAAAACCAGCATGCTCAGGCGGCCAACGAAAGCGGCAAGACTGGCCCCAAAGCGGCTGAGCTGGCGACAGCGGCCGAGGAGGCGCGTCAGGACGCGGAGTTGGCCGCGGAAACGCTGGCGCTGCGCAAAACCGAGCTGAATCGAGAGCAACTTGCTCGCGATGTGCAGCAGTTGAACGTGAAGCTCAGGCAAGAACGTGTCGTCAGGACCGCCCCTTTGGTGACATTTACCAAGGCGGACTATGACCAGCAGATCGATGGCCTGAAGCAGACGCAAACGTCGACAAAAGAGGCGCTTGCGGCAGCCGAGGCGGAGATGCGCGCGACAGAAGTCGTGATGGCCGACCTCAAAAAGCAATTGGAATCGGCCGCAGGCGAGGCGAAAGACCTGCTCAGCGAAAAGCTGGCGTCTCAATGGCGAACCAAGCAGCGAGCCAGTGAGGAAGTCGACGCGCTAGGGCGGCAGATGCAGCAGCTCACCCAGTTGGAAACCGCTTGGAACCGGCGGTACGAACTGGCGACGGTGAAGCGCAATCCCGACGATCAGGAAGTCTATCAGCAGCTCAAGTCGCAGCAGAAGCAAACGCGGCAGATTCTCGACGAGCTGGCCTCGGGGCTGCGGATTCAGATTCTCACGATGAAGAATCTGCGTGACGATCTTGCAAGTTTGACCAAGAAGGCGAGCGACGCGGCGAAGGGATCGTCCGAGGTGCTCGGATACATCCAAGAACAACAAGCCCAGCTCGAAGAAACGCTGCGGATCAATGACCAGCGGTTGGTGAGCATTGAGTCGTCGCGGCGGGTGCATGAGAAGTTGCTGGATGAGCTTAATGAGAATCTGAAGGCGTTGACTCCCAAGGCAGTTGCTCTCGGCGCCTGGTATCAATTTA